>NZ_JBFUKU010000347.1:0-5083 GCF_056400685.1 Pseudomonas sp. P5_A12
AGTAATGGCAGAAGCTGGACTATGCCGGAAAATGTGTTGACGTCACCTGCAGCATGGGTGGCATCGCCTGACATGGCCCCGCTGACAACGTTCAGGCCCTGCTGATCGGTGCGGACTTTCAAGGCGGATGCCGGCATCAAAGCGTGACTCAAGCGCTGGGCGGCAGTTCGTCTGTGATGTGCGCCAAGGTGGCGCTGTCGGGAATAGCCAGCGTCGCACGCAACCCGCCTTCCGGTCGGTTGACCAGCGTGATGCGTCCGCCTAGCCGAGTGGCGATGGTGTTGACGATGGTCAGCCCGAGTCCCGCGCCCTGAACATTCCCGCGACTGTAAAACCTTTCGAACAACCGCTCGCGATCCGCTTCGTCGATGCCTGGGCCCTGGTCCTCGACGCTCAGCCAATAGTAGCCGTCCGCCTGACCCAGCTGCACGGTGATCACGCCTTGTTCGGGTGAAAAGTTTGCCGCGTTACTGATCAGGTTATTCAGCGCAATGTCGATGGCGGCAGCGTCGGCGACGACTTTAAAGGGGCGGTCCTGGACGTCGAAGGCCAGTTCAAGATTTTTGTTCAGTATCCAGGGCGTGAGCTGTGCCAGGCTGTCGCGCACTATTTCCGCCAGATCGATGCTGCTTAACACCGGCGCCATGGCTTTGGGTTCCAGGCGGGCCATGGTCAGCAATTGATTGACCAGTCGGCTGGTGCGGTCGACGCCGGCGATCAGAAACTCCAGAGAGTCACGGCGCTCTTCTTCGGTGCCGGCCTCCAGCAGGTTTTGTGCATGTACGCGCAGCACCGCCAAAGGCGTGCGCATTTCGTGGGCGGCATCCGCGATGAAGCGGCGTTCGCGGCCCAGTACTTCTTGAATCTGCGCCAGCATGCGATTGAGCGCCGCTTGCATGGGCTCCAATTCACTGGGCAGCGGGGTCAGTTGCAACGGTTCCAGCGAGCCGCTGTGCCGCGCCCGCAAGGTCGCCGCCATGTTTTCCAGTGGTTTGAGGCCCCAGCCGATAGCGACCCAGATCAATGCCGCCAAAATCAAACTGCCCAGTACATTGGGCCACAAGGTATGGCGCACGATCCGATCCACCAGATCCGAACGCACATCGTCTCGTTCGCCCACCCAGATTTTCAGATCATTTTGTTTGTCTTCGAGCATGAACGCGCGCCAGTGGCGGTTGGTCAGGTCGACCACATCACTGAAACCGGGTGTTGATGGCGGTGTATTGAAGGAGGGCGCGCTGGCCGTGTGTACCAACACTTTACCGTGGTCATTCCACACCTGGAAAGCCAGTTTGGTTTCATAAGGATGGCCGTCGCCCCTGGGCGCTGCTTCACCCAAGGCTTTGTTGAACGCCTGATACAGCTCGGCGTGATCCTTACTGGCCATGGGCATGCGCATCACACCTTGCAACAGCCGGGCGTTTCGAGCCAGTTGGGCATCATAGACTTCGGCAATTTCGTGATTGCTGTCGTGCAGATTGAACAGGCTGATCACGGCTACGCCGACCAGCATCAGGCTAATGATGAGCGTGAGGCTGCGGCGCCGGATCGACGTCATCGACGCTCCTCCACCAGATAACCGACACCGCGAATGGTACGGATCAGGTCGGTGGAGAATTTTTTGCGCAAGTGGTGGATGTGAACTTCCAGGGTGTTGCTTTCGGCTTCTTCGTTCCAGCCATAGAGCAACTGCATCAGATGATCGCGGGTCATGACCCGGCCAGGCGGCGAGAGCAGTTCGTGGAGCAACTGATATTCCTTGGGTGTCAGTGCTACCGGCTCGCCGTGATAGCTGACTTGCTGGGTACCGGGGTTCAGGCTGATCCCGGCGTGTTCGATCAGCATTTGAGCGCGCCCGACACTTCGCCGCAGCAAGGCTCGCAGGCGAGCCTTGAGTTCGGCCAGGTCAAAGGGCTTGATCAGGTAATCGTCAGCCCCGACATCCAGCCCGGCAATGCGATCTTCGGTCGCGTCCCGCGCGGTGAGGATCAGCACCGGCAGGTTGGAACCGCTGTCACGCAAGCGACGCAGTACTTCAAGGCCGTCCATGCGCGGCAGGCCGAGGTCGAGCACTGCCAGATCAAACGTTTCGCTCAGCAGCGAGTGCAAGGCGCTGGCGCCATCCTGCACCCAATCGACGGTGTAACCTTCGCGGCCCAAGGCTTGATGGATGCCCTCGCCGAGAGCAACGTCGTCCTCGATCAGTAATAAGCGCACACGAACTCCTGTCAGGCGAGTTTCTTGTTCACGTCCACCAGCAATGCTTCGATCTCTTTGCGCCGCCCCGCATCAGCGGATTCCCGGCCGGGCCTTGGGGGGGCTTGCAGGGCTTTTTGCAGCGCAAGTCTGGCTTCGCTGTAACGCTTTTGACGGTAGAGGTGATCACCCCAGAAGTACAGACTATCGATGCCGTCCGGGTTGAGTTGCAAGGCCTGTTTGAGTAGCTGTTCAGCCTTGTCCGAGTCACCGAAACCGATGGGCCAGCCCGGTACGCGGTCATAGAGCGCGCCCAGGCTCGTGTAGGCCGAGCCTTGCAGGGCTTTCGGGTCCAGGGTCAGGGCTTTCTCCAGATCGGCTTTCGCCACCTTGACCTTGCTCAGCGCACCGAGGCCACCTTGAGCACCGGCCCAACTGCTGGTGACGATGCCGGACCAGATCCAGGCTTCTGCCACCGATGGGCGTTCCTGGGCGAACGCGGAAGTCTGGGCCGCCAGTTTTTCAAACGCTGCGGTACGTTGCGCTTCGGGTACTTCGTATTGAATGTGCGCCCAGCTTTGCTGAATGCCCTTGAGGCGTTGCTGGTCGGCGGGGTCCAGCGCCCAGACACTTTGGCTCAAGGCCCCCAGCAGCAGGCATGCGATGATTTCTTTCATGGTTTTAAATGCTCGTTGTCGGGCTTTTCGCTCAGGCGACGGATCAGCGGCAATTGCTTGCGCAAGCCTCGGTCCACCAGATTGGGCAGCAGGCTGTTCAGGCGCACGAAAAAACGCTCCGGCCAGCCCAGGTACAGGTCACGGTGATCACTCGCTATCGCATGCATCACTGCGGCGGCGACCGTTTGCGGATCATCGACGTTTGCCTTGAGTGCATCGTTCAACGCCTGCGCCGCCGGGCTGTTCATACGAGTGCGCGTGGCGCGCGGGGCGACATAGAGCACACTGACACGGGTGTCCGCCAGTTCCCGGCGCAGGGCCTCGGAAAACCCGCGCAAGGCAAACTTGGTGGCGCAGTAGCTGGCGTAACCGGGGTAGCCAATGGAGCCGTAGGTTGAGCCGACGTTCACCACCATCGCACTCTCGGCTTGCTTGAGCAGCGGCAGCAACAGTTTGGTCAAACATATCGGCGCGCTGATGTTCACCGCCAGCATGGCGTCGATGTCGCTGTCCTCCAACTGTTCGAGCATGGCGAATTGGTTGACCCCGGCGGCATTGATCAGCAGGTTGATTCCACCAATGCTTTCGGCTGCGCTGAGAACCCGACGCCTGTCGGCGAGATCGGTCAGCTCCGCGCCGATCCAGCACAGGTGTTGCGGATAGCGCGCCAACAAGGACGCCAACGGTTCTTTTTGCCGCGACACTGCCAGTACCTTGGCACCACTGGCGCACAGGGCGGTTGCAATTGCCAGGCCGATACCTCCACTGGCACCGGTGAGTACCACGCGAGCGTCATGCAGTTGCATACAGTCTCTCCCCATCGCGCGGCAAGCCACAGAACATGTCGGTGTAGAGCGTGTACACCACTTTAGATGCGTGAATCACGGCCGCCTGGTCAGCCGGATCGTCGAGTGCATTCATCAGCCGGCGATAGGTCTGCATGTGTTCGATGTCCAGAGAACCGTGCGAGCTGAGGTAGCTGAAGGCCCTTTCCGGCAAGTCCAGCCGCTCGCGAATGCTGCCGGCCGCGTGGGTGGCCAGGGCGATGCTGGTGCCTTCCAGCACGTTGACCATCCCGAACAGGCCGACCGGGTTGTCTCGGGCAATCAGGTCGTAGAGAAAGCTGACCATCAATTCAATCGGCATGCACGGACGACCGTTGCGCACCGCGTCCTTGTCGCCACCGCAGGCTTCGATGTCATTGAGTACCCATTGTTCATGACCGTATTCATCCTCGATGTATTCGCAGACCGCTCCGCGCAGCCATTCCAGGCGCATCGGCAGACGCGCACCGCAGGCCATTATCAAGGGCACGGTATGGCGCACGTGGTAATAGGCTTGCGCGAGGAAAGCCCGATAACTTTCCAGGCTGACCTTGCCCTCAAGGGCATCGAGAATGATCGGTAGATTGAACAACGCATGGCGTTCTTGTTGCGTGGCTTCTTGCAGCCGGTCGAAAAAACTCATGATGCGGATTCCTCGGGAAATGCAGATTCAGACAGTTGCGTCTGGTAACGCTCGACGATGGCGTCACGGCGCAATCGGCCATTGGCGGTGAGCAGGCCATTGGCGGGGGTGAAGGGGTGATCCAGTCGGGTCCAGTGATGGACCTGGGCGTAATCGGGCAAGGCCTCGTTGGCTTGGTTCACGACGGCGGCCAGTTCATCGTCGGTGCACTCCGGGCGATGGGGCCAGAGCAGTGCATGGTTGCGCGGTATGGCTTCGCCGTAGACGAAGGCCTGGGCGATGTGGCGGCGCTGGGTCAATTCGGCCTCGACCCACTCCGGGTTCACGTTGCGTCCGAAACTGGTGACGAATTGATGCTTCTTGCGGCCATTGAGGTAGAGAAAACCTTCGGGGTCGAACTCGCCGAGATCGCCGGTCGGCCACCACCCATTTGCGGGCGGCGCCTCGCCCAGATAGCCAAGCAGGGTCGAGCCCTTGATCAGCACTTCGCCGTCCTCTGCCAGGCAAACCTCTACGTGGGGCAGGGGTCTGCCAACACTGCCGGGACGGTGCGCTCCGGGCCGATTGAGGCATACCACTGAGGCGCACTCCGACAGTCCGTAGCCTTCGTAAACCGGCAGTCCGATACGTCGCGCGCGGTCCAGCAATTCCTCGGAAACCCGCGCGCCACCCACCGCGGCAAAACGCAGGGTGCCGGGGTTGAAAGCTTTCTGTTCGGCGGCGTTGACCAGCATCAGTAACAG
>NZ_JBFUKU010000348.1:0-5073 GCF_056400685.1 Pseudomonas sp. P5_A12
ACCTGTTGCTGAAAAAACATTGACCCCTGGTAAGACCGGCGTGGATTGATGCCTAAGCTGCTAGTGGCCTTCGAGGCCTGACTGTAATCGGCATACCACGAGCTCTTTCAATTTTGGCCAGAAGCCGCCGACGGCTTCCTCGAATAGGCCTAATACATAGATGCAACGGGGCGGCAGTTTTTTTGAAAGCGGGTAGACAGTGGGGGCGAGTCCATACATAGCAGCTGCCGAAGGCTGCGTCCGGCTGCGAAGCAGTCGTAGTCCTTGCACTGAGAGACTTCAATACTATTGATGTTGTTTGTGTGGCGAGGGCTTCGCCCTCGAACGTCTGAACGCGGCCCGAGCCTTCGGCAGCTGCTACAGAGTTTGGTGTTCTTGATCTTTTGGGGCGAACGCCGACGCCGTAATCCCCCATTGTCCCAGCCAGTAACTGAGGATGATCACATAAGGCGCTGCGTCGAATGGCATCACAAACCGGCTGATACCGATCACGCTGTCAGAGAACACAAACGCCACCGCACCTGCCGCAGCCAGCAGCGCAGAGCGTTTAGGCACATCGCTGCCCAGTCGAGCCAGTGCCCGCCAGAGCATGGTGCTGATGGCCAAGCCGTAAACAATCACCGGGATCAGCAATGGGCCGAGGCCGTGAGAGATCAAAATCCCCAACAGCACCGCGCCGACACTCAATGCAATTACCAATGGCAACACCGCCAAACATCGGCAATCGCTCAAATAGGCTTTGAGATAGGCCAGGTGCGCGACCAGAAACGCGCCAAGGCCAAACACAAACAGATCTCCCGGCCACGCCAGCAACACATCGCCAAGCAGCGAGAAAATCAGGCCAAGGCTGATCCAGCGGCGATAGTCGCTGGGGGGCGCGTCATGCAGCCAACCGAGCAAGGCCAGCACTGGCATGGGTTTGACCAGCAGGCAGAGCAACGTTGCCTGCATGCTCACGCCATACAGAAAGGTCACCGCGCCCATCAGCGCCAGAATGAGCCAGCCCATGATCAGTTAACCGAGATCGCGCAATCGAAAGTGTCCACCGGCAATACCTCCGGGGCCCAGGGTTGTTGGGATGTCAGACGCAAGCGCCCGGTCCCGGCGGTGAACGCCTGAAAGCGCCAGGTCGAGAGGCCGGCGCTGCCGACGATGCCGGTATCTTCGGGGTTACTGTACACCTCGGGGCTGAGTGCACGCAGTACACCTCCGGCCGAATCCTGGATTGCCCAGCGGTAACCCGTGGATGGGTTGCTCGGCAGGGTCAGAATCAGGTTTTGCCCGCTGTTCAGTTTCACCGGGCATTGGCTTTGTTTTACCACGGTCACGTTCTGTTTCGGTTGCGTGGCGCAGGCGGCCAGCAAGGACAGGGCGAGCAGAACAATCAGGCGGATGGGGAACATAAGGTCAGGGGCTCCGGCATTCACGACGAACGGCGAGCATAACCGAAGACGAGACAAAGTGTGCCGCCACCCAAACGGATAAATTTCAGGCTGCACACGGGCCGTAGAATACCTGCGGAGCGAGCTAAGGCGCTCCACAGGAAAATATTCGTAATCTAGCCTAGTGTGAGATCGTTGATGAACAAATGACCCCTGCCAGTAATCTCTCGTGTTTCGTTACTTATCCTGGATTTGGCCAGGACTTTGAATTCGGTTATCGCATACCTTTGCTTGGTCGGTGTTATGTTTATTCGCTCGATAGTCGATGAAGAATCGATCACTTCGTAGTCATAAGGGCGAGTTCCCTGCTCAGTGGTGACAGTTTCCATGTAGGAAATGTTAACTCGATCTTCATCGTCGAAAAAAAAGAAACTTATATTTCTCGAACTGGAAGAACCTTTGTCTTTGAAATAGGTAATTCTAAAGCCCTTCCCGAAGACATCGAAGGAGTAATCCAGAATTGTCGTGGTGAATGTTGTGAGTGGCAAGGGTGAACTTGCGTCTGTCACGTCTTTTGTTTCAACGGTTAATTGACCATCAACAAAAGGCGCTTTAATTGCATTGGTGGTTGCCATGGGACACTTCCTGCGATGATTGGAGACCGAGCAGGAAGAGTATTTAAGAATGCTGTAAGCGGATACTGTCAGATCTGACAGTGGTTAAGTCTGGTTTGTTTGGGTTAACTACATGCTTATAGCGATGACGCTCACTGCCAGGCGGGAGGCTTGGCAGTGGCGCATTCGTATCGTTTAAAACAATATCTTCGCCACATCCGCAAAACGCTTGGCGAAGTGCACGGTGATCCCTTCCTTCAGATAGTCCGGCAGTTCCTCAAAGCTGCCACGGTTAGGCTCCGGCAAGATCAATTCAAAGATCTTCTGCCGCCGCGCCGCAATCACCTTCTCGCGCACCCCGCCAATCGGCAGGACATGCCCGGTCAGCGTCAGTTCGCCGGTCATGGCCACGCCTTTTTTCGGCGGCTGGTTGCGTGCGAGCGAGAGCAGGGCGCTGGCCATGGTCACGCCGGCGCTCGGGCCGTCTTTGGGGGTGGCGCCTTCCGGGACGTGCAGGTGGACGAAAGCCTCGTCGAAGAACTTCGGATCACCGCCAAACGACTTCAGGTTGGAGCTGACGTAGCTGTAGGCGATTTCCGCCGATTCTTTCATCACATCACCCAGTTGCCCGGTGAGTTTGAAACCACGGTTGAGCGTGTGGATCCGCGTGGCTTCAATCGGCAGGGTCGCGCCGCCCATGCTGGTCCAGGCAAGGCCGGTGATAACGCCGGTGCCGGACAGTACTTGCTCGTTGCGGAACACCGGATGACCGAGTGACGTTTCAAGGTCTTTGGGTCCGAGTTTGATGACGGCTTTGGGATCGTCGATCAACTTAACCACAGCCTTGCGCACCAGTTTGCCCAGTTGTTTCTCTAACTGGCGCACCCCTGCTTCACGGGCATAACCGTCGATCAACGCTTTAAGGGCACTGTCGCTAATGCTCAGGCTGCCTTTGGACACGCCGGCCTTTTCCAGTTGCTTGGGCCACAGGTGGCGCTTGGCGATGGCGATTTTTTCTTCGGTGATGTAGCCCGACAGGCGAATCACTTCCATCCGGTCCAGCAATGGGCCGGGGATCGAGTCCAGGGTGTTGGCGGTGCACACGAACAGCACTTTCGACAAGTCCAGACGCAGGTCCAGGTAGTGATCGAGGAATTCGACGTTTTGTTCCGGGTCCAGGGTTTCCAGCAGCGCCGAGGCCGGGTCGCCCTGGTAGCTTTGGCCCATCTTGTCGATCTCGTCGAGCATTATCACCGGGTTCATCACTTCGACGTCTTTGAGCGCCTGCACCAGTTTGCCCGGTTGCGCGCCGATGTACGTGCGGCGATGGCCCTTGATCTCGGCTTCGTCACGCATGCCACCGAGGCTGAAGCGGTAGAACGGCCGACCGAGGGATTCGGCGATGGATTTGCCGACGCTGGTTTTACCCACGCCCGGGGGGCCGACCAGCAACACGATGGAGCCGCTGATCTCGCCTTTATAGGCACCGACAGCGAGGAATTCGAGGATGCGGTCCTTGATGTCGTCGAGGCCGGCGTGGTGTTTGTCCAGTACCTTGCGCGCGTGTTTGAGGTCGAGTTTGTCCTCGCCGTACACGCCCCACGGCACCGAGGTCGCCCAATCGAGATAGTTGCGGGTGACCGCATACTCCGGCGAACCGGTTTCGAGGATCGACAGTTTGTTCATTTCCTCTTCGATGCGTTTCTGCGCCTGCGGCGAGAGGACTTTGCCGGTCAGGCGTTGTTCGAACTGCTCGATGTCGGCGCTGCGGTCGTCCTTGGTCAGGCCCAGTTCCTGCTGTATGACCTTGAGTTGTTCCTTGAGGAAGAACTCACGTTGATGCTCGCCGATCTTGCGATTTACTTCGGCGGAAATCTCTTTTTGCAGACGCGCGACTTCGACTTCCTTGCGCAGCATCGGCAGGACTTTTTCCATGCGCTTGAGCATGGGTACACAGTCGAGCACTTCTTGCAGCTCGCTGCCGGTGGCCGAGGTCAGGGCGGCGGCGAAGTCGGTCAGCGGCGACGGATCGTTGGGACTGAAGCGGTTGAGGTAGTTTTTCAGCTCTTCGCTGTACAGCGGGTTGAGCGGCAGCAGTTCCTTGATCGCGTTGATCAGCGCCATGCCGTAGGCCTTGACCTCGTCGGTCGGCTCGGTCGTCTGGTGCGGGTATTCGACTTCCACCAGGTATGGCGGGCGGTGGTGCTTGAGCCAGGTTTTGATGCGCACCCGGGTCAGGCCCTGGGCGACGAATTGCAGTTTGCCGTTTTCACGACTGGCGTGATGCACCTTGACCAGTGTGCCGTACTCCGGCAGTGCGCCGGTATTGAAATGACGCGGGTCTTCCTGGGGCGCGTCCATGTAGAACAGGGCCAGGGAGTGGTGATCGGCTTTGCTGACCAGATCCAGTGTCTCGGCCCACGGTTCTTCGTTGACGATGACCGGCAGCACTTGGGCCGGGAAGAACGGGCGGTTGTGGATCGGGATGATGTAAACCTTGTCCGGCAGGTTCTGGCCGGGCAGGGCGAGGCCTTTGCCGGTGGAGTGGTGTTCGGTGTGCTCTGTGTCGGTGTCGTCGCTTGGGTCTTCGGGGAATTCTTGCTGGTCGCTCATGGGGCACCTGCGCATTGGGTATGGGTGTTAGATGGGGCAGGTGGGGGGTGGTTTCAATGGTTCGGGATGTTTCCGGGTGTGTGTTCAGGGTTTGGACAGGTTCTTTTGACTTGGCGGCCTCTGGGCCGACCATGTTGTTGTTTTTGGTGTACATATCCGTTTCTGCGGTAACGGCCGCTATTGGTTCCGCCCTTACGGCGACTCACTTTTTTTTCAAACGGTACGTGTCAAGGTACCTGTCGCCTTGTCTTACAGTTGCTAGCCCGTTGCGCTCTTAATTTCAGGGCGCTCTGGGTTTAAATACACAGCATCTGCCAACTTCCAGTTGCGTGTTCGAGTGCTCCAGCGGCTCGGATTAGCTTCCTTGGCATTTTCATAAAGCATTGCTCTAGCTTGTAATAGAGCCGTTGCTTTGCCTTCGTGCCGCTGGTTTGGCGTCACGTATTTCAGGGCGCTGTGGCGGT
>NZ_JBFUKU010000349.1:0-5055 GCF_056400685.1 Pseudomonas sp. P5_A12
CGGTGCGCAGCCCGCAGAGCAACGGCATGGCCGAGAGCTTCGTGAAGACGATCAAGCGGGATTATGTGGCGCACATGCCCAAGCCGGATCGAGAAACGGCGCTGCGTAACCTGGCAATTGCCTTTGAGCATTACAACGAGCAGCATCCGCACAGCGCTTTGAACTATCGCTCACCGAGAGAATTCAGGCGCTTGGCAGTGGCATCCATTTAACGGGGAGTTGGTGTCCGGTTTTGTAGGGGCAAGTCCAATCAGTCAGCAGAGATGTTGAATGTTAGTCCGCTATCGCGAGCAGGCTCGCTCCCACAGGGGATTGGTGTCAGTCGAATGAATTAAGCGCTGCCGCCGCTTCGGCCAGCTCCTGTTCGCTGAAGACAAGCACGCCATTGCGCTTGAGCAACGCCGCCGTCACACCTTCGCCAGTAACCTTCACGCCACTGAAGCTGCCGTCATACGTCAGCAAATTCCCGCAGGACGGGCTGTTGGCCTTGAGCACGGCGATGCGAATGCCGTGCTTTTGCACCAGTTCCAGCGCCTGATAAGCCCCCGAAAGGAACTCGGCACTGACATCCTCGCCCTCGGTGGTGATCACGCTGGCGTGGCCATCCAGCACTTCAGCGCCCTGCCCGCCGGGAATCTCCGCCGCAGCCCTGGGCGTCGGCAAGCCGCCGGCAACCTCAGGGCACAACGGGAGGACCCGGCCTTCATCCAGCCACTGCTGAAGCTGATCGAATGGACCGCTGGCCCCGCCGTCGTAACGGACGCGGTGGCCCAGCAGGCAGCGGCTTACCAGAATCTTTTGCATGATCAGAACGGCTCGTTACCCCGACGCCGGAACCAGCCGGTCAACGACAGGCGATCCCGGGTGGCGGGCAGGACTTCGTGGGGCACTTCACCCGACAGAAACACCACCAGGCATCCGCCGGTGGGCACGACATCGTATTCGACACCCTCATCCAGATACATGCGCAACTGACCGCCGTGCTCGGGCAACCAGGCGTCATTGAGGTACACCACCGCCGACACCATGCGCCGGTCATCATCGCGGAAACGGTCGACGTGCTTGAGGTAGAACGCACCGGGCGGGTACAGCGCAAAATGGCTTTCGAAATCTTCCAGGCCCAGAAACAAGCCGCGATTCATCGCTTGGCGCAGGTTGTCCATCAACGCAAGGTAGCTGTCGCACGCTTCGGCCTGGCCGGGATCGATCCACTGGATATGATCGCCGCGAATCCCCTCGCGAACCTCAGATGACGGTCCTCGACCCACCGCGGCGGGAGCCAGCTCACCCTCGGCCGCACGTTTACGGCACTCAGCCGCCAGCGCTCGGGTCAGATCCAGAGGCAGGAAAATATTCTGTTGCGACCAGCCGCGCGCAGCCAGGTCGTCAACGATACGTAACAGCAGCGGGTGATCAGAGGGTATTTGCATGCCGCGCATAGTATTCCTGTGCCTGAAAATCCGACAGAGCCACGCAGCGGGTTGATACGAATTCTCGACAAGTACGGATGCCACACGGAGAATAGTCGCCTGCTGACAGGAGTCCCTATGCGCCGGTTGCTTTTTTCACTATTGATGTTCTGTGCTTTGCCCGCCTGGGCAGACGGCTACGACCAGTTGTACAAGGTCGCCGGCTGGCCAGAGCAACGCGCGCACTTCACCGACGCCCTTTCGGCCGCGCAACAACGTTACGAAAGCAGCCTGCCGCCGGCGGTGTTTCAAGCGCTGGTCAATAACAGTAATCAACGTTTCGCTGCCCAGTCCGTCGATCAGCGCGCCGAAGCGCAATTGCGCAAGAGCCTCGCCGATCCAAAACCCGCACTGACCTTCTTTCAATCGCCCCTGGGCAAAAAAGTCATCGCTGCCGAACTGCTGGCAACCCGGCGCGACCAACTGGCGAAAAACGCCAAGGGCCTGCCGAAGATTCAGGCAAGCGACAGCCGTCAACTGATCATCGGCCACCTGGCCCAGGCTCTGCCCGCTCGCGAGGCGGGGGCTGAAGTCAGCCTGGCGATTGCCGGCGTCGCGGCCGACAGCCTGAGCTCAATGATCCCCGGTCTGCTGGGTGGCGGCCAGGCGCAAGGGATGTTGAACGGTCAACGCCAACGCTTGATGGACCAGATCGGCAGCGACCTGAACAACACGTTGCTGTATGTCTATCGCGACCTCTCGGATGACGAACTGGAAGAGTTCGCCACGTTTGCCGAGTCCACTGAGGGCCAGGCTTATTACCAGGCGGCGCTGGCGGCGATTCGGGCGGGGTTGGCGGTGGGTCAGAGTACTTCGAACCTCAGCCAATGATCAGCGGCACCTGATAAATCGCCTTCGCTGGCAAGCCAGCTCCTACAGATTCCGGCCCTTGATCCGCTTGGTCAAAAACCCGAAATACTCCTCACGCATCACCCGCGTCTCATTCGCCAGATGATGCCGCGCCTGCGGCAACATCAACACCTGAGGCCGATCGAACTTGGCCTTCAACACCCCAAGGTTATGCTCCCAATCCACCGTCATGTCCGCCTGCCCCTGCACGATCAGCGGCCGACGCGGGCTGTTCGGTGCGGCTTCGATTTGCTTGATCCAGCGCGCCAACGCCCCGACCCAGGCCGTTGGCAGACGCTGCGGCTGCAAAGGGTCGGCCTGGAGGAACGGCAAGAAATCAGGGTCGTTGGAGTTTTCGCTAAAGCGCCGGGCGATGGCTTTGACGAATGGTTTGAGCAGGTAATAGCTGAGCTTTGACCACCCCCAGGCACGCGGCCTGACCAAGGGCGACAATAGAATCACCTGACCTTGAGCGGGGCTGTTCGCACCTTGATTGAGCACATGATCGATCACGATCGCCCCACCCGTGCTCTGCCCGCACAAGTGCCACGGCTGCGGCAGGTCGATGGACAACGCCTCGGCGAACAAGCCTTCCAGCGTGTCCTGATACTCGGCGAATTCCTTGATGCTCGCCCGCTCGCCGCTGGACAGACCATGCCCCGGCAGGTCGCAGGAGATCACGGCGAACCCCTGATCCAGCGCCCACTCAATCACATGGCGATAGAGCCCGGTGTGATCGTAGAACCCGTGGAACATAAACAACGTCGCCTTCGCCCGCTCCGGCCACCAATACTGACTGACCAATTGATAGCCATCGATCTCGAAACGCCCCAGCCCCCCGCGCAGCGTACGCCCCGGAAAATCCAGCCCGTAAAAACGCTGATACGCCATGGCCTCGGTCGACAGCGCCTGGCCTTCGGCCAAGGGCCGCAGGCTGGCGCGCAAATGATCGGGGGTAAAAGTGGCAGACATGAATGATTCCAGAGCGTTAAACAGACTTTATGGGCCCTGTGATATTCATCTGTCGCAGCAAGCATGGCAAGCTAGCCGACCTTCGAGGATCCACACCCATGCGTCCGGCCTACCGCACCCCACTGCTTGCCAGCCTGCTCGCCCTCGTGTGTGCCGGCGTGCTGTGGGCCGCGTATGACTGGTTTCAAGGGCGCTATTTACGCGCGTTCAGCGAACACACTGCGTTGTTTTCCGGCGACCCATTGCGCTTGCCCGATGACCTCGCCGGCCCCGGCGCCATCCGCCTGGTGCACTTCTGGGACCCTGCCTGCCCGTGCAACGTCGGCAATCAACAACACTTGAGTGAACTGGTTGAGCGCTATGTGCCGCAGGGCGTCGAGTTTTATGCCGTGCAGAAACCCGGCAGTCACGGCCAGTTACCCACCACGCTGAGCAGCCTGAAAACCATCAATGTGCTGCCGGGCGCCAACCAGATCCCCGCCAGCCCGGCCGTGGCGATCTGGGACCGCAGCGGCAAACTGGCCTATTTCGGCCCGTACAGCGAAGGCCTGACCTGCAATTCGAACAACAGCTTTATCGAACCCATTCTGCAAGCACTGAGCGAAGGGCGCGCGGTGAGCGCAACCCATACGCTGGCCATCGGTTGTTACTGCCCGTGGCCGGTGGAAGTGAAGTAAGGCATTCCTGACTTTTGCAGGACCGCAATGCCCGACACAGAAGGTCTGTGTTACATGTTTGCAGCCCACACGGGCGGCAATCCAATAAGAACAAGGAGTCACCATGAAACGCGTCCTGACCGTACTTGCCTCGCTGGTCGTCGTGCTCGCCATCGGGGTCGGCGGGTACGTGTACAGCAAGCAGCCGACGCGCCAGGGCCAGGTCGAGCTGCAACACCTGCAAGGGTCGGTGACCGTGCGCTACGACGAGCGCGGCGTACCGCATATACGCGCGGAAAACGAAGCCGACCTCTACCGCACCCTCGGTTATGTGCAGGCCCAGGACCGCTTGTTCCAGATGGAAGCCATGCGGCGTTTGGCCCGTGGTGAACTGGCGGAAATCCTCGGCCCGAAACTGATCGACACCGACAAACTATTCCGCAGCCTGCGCATCCGTGAACGTGCCGCCAGCTACGTGGCCGCTCTGGATCGGCAGTCGCCGGCATGGAAGGCCCTGGAAGCCTATCTGGACGGGATCAATCAATATCAGGACACGCATGCTGCGCCCGCCGAGTTCGACGTGCTGGGCATCCACAAACGTCCGTTCACGGCTGAAGACAGCATCAGCGTCGCCGGTTACATGGCGTACAGCTTTGCCGCGGCGTTTCGCACCGAACCCTTGCTGACGTTTGTGCGCGACCAATTGGGCGCCAACTACCTGAACATCTTCGACCTCGACTGGCAGCCCAAAGGCGTGTTGGCCGAGGGGCATTCCGAATCTGTACCAGCACTGTCCGTCAATGACTGGAAGGACCTGAACGCCCTTGCCCGCCTGAGCGAACAGGCGCTGGCCGACAATGGCCTGCCACAATTCGAAGGCAGCAACGCCTGGGTGATTTCCGGTAATCGAAGCAAAAGCGGCAAGCCGTTGCTGGCCGGCGACCCGCATATTCGCTTCTCGGTGCCGGCGGTCTGGTACGAGGCACATCTCTCGGCGCCAGGCTTCGAGCTGTACGGCCACCATCAGGCGTTGGTGCCCTTTGCATTTTTGGGCCACAACCAGGATTTCGGCTGGAGCCTGACCATGTTCCAGAACGACGATCTGGACC
>NZ_JBFUKU010000350.1:0-5054 GCF_056400685.1 Pseudomonas sp. P5_A12
GGGTGCCTCCCTATGCCGAGACGCAATCCTACGTCACCCGCGTGCAGTCCTTGACCGAACGCTATCGCAACCATCGCTAGTACCGTAGGGCGCATACCCAGGAATAGGGAATACGCCGGAGCGGTGTACCGGGTGATGAACAGGTCACTGGAGCGATCCGTCCCTGAGCACCCGCGCCGTGCGTGAGTATCTTGAGGCACTCGATGAAGAGGCTCTGGCCGAAACGCTACCGAAGCACCTATCGCTGACTGCTCCTCAAGCCCGCTGGACCGCAGCTCCAGGTGGCCCTGCGTTCTACGTTTACTCCACGAATTATCTGATCGATACCGAGCACGGCGTGATCATGGATGTGGAACCCACACCGGTTCATCGAACCGCAGAAGTCGAGAGCACCAATGCGAACGATCAGACTTCACTTGGGAAGCGCTGAACAGACATCCGATTCTACCTCGTCGACGTATTCAGCCTGATTTCTACATCCGGGTGGGCGAGCACTGCTATTTCAGGCCGGTTTGAGTCCTGGTTTTGCAGGTTGACGGAGTAGCGCCCGTGTTGCAGGCGGATTGATCCCGTGGCTTCGCACTAGCGACGATAGTAACGGTGTTCGTCCTCGTAGCGGTGCCGCATGGCCCGATCCTGGTGGCGCTCCCAATCACGATGGCGTTCAGCTTCTCGGCGGGCTTGCTCTCTACGCCACTGATTTCTACGCCAGTCGTCTCGGCGCCAATCGTCTCTACGGTCGTGCCAACGGCCGTCGTGCCAGTATCGATCGTCATGGGCAAGCAACGGTCCTGGCTGCTCGCCGGCCATACTAGCCGAGGTCGACCAAGGGTTGCCGGCGTCCTGGACAGGCGCCTGAACGGCTGTGGCTTCAGTTGCGAAAACAGGGGTTGAGGTCTTCATCTGTGTTGCTGATGCCGAGCCCACTGCCGCGAACGCGAACAGGCCGAAGAGCACCATCCGTAGGTCATGGAATTTCATGAGCGAAGACAACCTCTGATTGACAATTGGACATGGGGCCGTCTGGCCGCGGGAAGCCTGCGGGTTCGCGCTTACCCAGCGGATGTGCCTATCCACATAGACCGATAAATAGGGAAAAGTTCTAGGGAGCCGCTGCTTAAATAGCCAACGGCCTCAGTGTTCGGTCCCTTTGAGGCTTGGAATGCCCGGCCCGAGCAGATTGGTAAACTCCGCTGGTGTTTGAGCTACAGGGATCAGCTCTCAGAGGAAATGATTGAGTCGTCACTGGCTTCAGCCGCCAGCTTCAATCGGTCAGCTTTACTGATGTATTTAGACTTGCTGGCCGGTGCCAATTTGGCACTGGCCTTTTTGGCGTGAGCCTTTAATAACTGCTGTATTTTTTTACGACGATTCATGTTTTCTGCTCAGCGTGTAATTTCTTGAATGGTATCAGCTTGAATATTAATCCAGATCCGAGTGCCGCGCTCTTGGCGAGCTGGCAGCCGTCGTTCCGAGGGCGCTGATGCATGCATCGGGAAGGGGCGGGCCACTGTTGTTCAGTCGTGCAGATCTGCCGCTTCATCCAGGTGGTCAATGTGCTTGAAACGCTCAACCAGAAAATCGATCAGGCTGCGCACTCGGGTTGAAAGGTGTAGCTGTTGCGGGTACACCGCATAGACATCGGCGCGTGTCGGTGTCTGGTCTTCCAGTACCAATCGCAAGCGGYCACTGCGCACGTATCGGGCGATGTCCCATTCGGCTCGCAACAGAATACCGTGCCCTTCCAGCGCCCAGTTCAGGGCCACTTCACCGTCATTGCAACCCAATGCTCCACGGACTTTGATGTTTTGTGTACGCCCACCGTTGGTGAAACTCCACACGCCGTAGGGCGTTTCGTTTTGCCGTAGAAAGATGCAGTTGTGTTGCTGCAAGTCGGTCAGGCGTTGCGGCACACCATGCTTTTCCAGGTACAGGGGCGATGCGCATAACAGACGTCGATTGGACGCGATCTTGCGAGCATGGAAAGCGGCGTCTGGCAGCGTGCCGAAGCGTATGCCCAGGTCAAACCCATGCGTCGTCAGATCAAGCGGGTGATCGCTGATTTCCAGTTGTACTTCCACCTCCGGGTACTGTGCGAAGAACGCACCCAGGGCAGGGCCGATGTGACGGCGACCGAACCCAAGCGATGCGTTGACCCGTATCAAGCCTTTAGGCGTCGCCCGACTGCTATGGAGCAACTGCTCGACCTCATCGATCTGGGTCAGGATGCGGGCGGCATGGGAAAAAAGCAGTTCACCTTCAGCGGTCAGGCTCATTGAGCGTGTCGTGCGGTTGACCAGGCGGATGCCCAATCGAGCCTCCAGCGCGGTGAGACGCTTGCTCACTGCCGGTGGAGTGATGCCCAGTTCCCGCGCGGTCGCGGCGAGGCTGCCTTTGTTGGCCAGCAGGTAAAAAAATGACAAATCCAGAGTCTGGCTCATTCGTAACTCAAAGTTATTTATGTAGTGATTCTGAGTAACTCACAGCTATTTGCTCACTACATATACTCCGCTCACACCCTGATTGAACAGCCCGTTCGACAGGCACAACAAGAACGTTAAAAGAGTGGAGTTGACCATGAGCGCATACAAAATTGCAGCGGTTCCAGGTGATGGCATCGGTGTCGAAGTGATTGCCGCTGGCGTAGAGGTGCTGCAAGCCCTGTCGAAAAAGTCCGGCTTCCAACTGGATTTCAAACACTTTGACTGGAACTCGGATAACTACCTGAAAAACGGTTACTACATTCCCGAAGGTGGCCTGGATGAGCTGAAAACCTTCGACGCTATCTTCTTCGGTGCCGTCGGCGCGCTCAACGTACCGGATCATATTTCCCTCTGGGGCTTGCGCCTGCCGATCTGCCAGGGCTTCGATCAATACGCCAACGTGCGTCCCGCCCGGGTACTGCCGGGGGTGAAAAGCCCCCTGCACAACGGCGATCAGATCGATTGGGTGGTGGTGCGGGAAAACTCTGAAGGCGAATATTCCGGCAACGGCGGTCGCGTGCACCGTGGCCTGCCGGAAGAGGTCGCCACCGAAGTCTCGGTATTCACCCGGGCCGGGGTCGAGCGCATTCACCGTTTCGCTTTCGAACTGGCGCAGAGTCGTCCACGCAAACACCTGACCATGGTCACCAAGTCCAACGCGCAGCGGCATGGCATGGTGTTGTGGGATGAAATCTTCTACGAAGTGGCCAAGGATTTCCCGGACGTCAAAATCGACAAGGAACTGGTCGATGCGGTGACCACGCGCATGGTGCTCAAGCCGTCGACACTGGATGTCATCGTCGCCACGAACCTGCACGCCGACATTCTGTCCGACCTGGCCGCCGCGCTGTCCGGCAGCCTGGGCATCGCGCCGACAGCCAACCTCAATCCGTCACGCAAATTCCCTTCGATGTTCGAACCGATCCACGGTTCGGCATTCGACATCACCGGTAAAGGCGTGGCCAACCCGATCGCGACGTTCTGGACCGCTGCAATGATGCTTGAGCATCTCGGGGAATCCGCCGCTGCCAAGCAACTGATGTCCGCCATCGAAGCCGTGACCGAAAGCGGTTTGCATACCCCGGATCTCGGCGGTAATGCCACTACCCGCCAGATCACGGAGGCGGTCATTGCGTTGATCAACCGCTGATTTTTTCCAGCGATTCAAAGTAGTACTGCGGCACAACGCCGAGGGGCAGATCGCTTGATCTGACTCCTTGGCATTTCCTGACAACAATAAAAAATCAGGGCCCTGTCATGAAAAGAATATTTGGCAAACTCTACGTACAAGTACTCATCGCCGTGATCCTCGGCGCCATCGTTGGTGTATTCGTTCCTGAAACCGGCACTGCGCTCAAACCCCTGGGCGATGCCTTCATCAAATTGATCAAGATGCTCCTCGCACCGGTGATCTTCCTGACCGTGGTCACGGGCATTGCGCGCATGGAAAACATGAAGGAACTGGGGCGGGTCGGCTTTCGCGCGCTGCTGTATTTCGAAGTCGTGTCGACGCTGGCGCTGGTGGTCGGCCTGGTGGTGGTCGATGTATTCAAGCCCGGCGCGGGCATGAATATCGATGTTGCCACCCTCGACACCTCCAGCCTGGCCACTTACACCACGGCGGTCAAGCATGCCTCGTTCATGGACTTCGTCATGAACATCATCCCCGACACCATCGTCGATGCCTTCGCCAAGGGCAACGTCCTGCAAATCCTGTTGTTCTCCATTCTGCTCGGCATCGCCCTGGCCCACGTCGGGCCACGGGGCAAACCCTTTGTTGACACCCTGGACAGCCTGATGCAGGGCATGTTCCGCATCGTCAACATGGTGATGCGACTGGCACCGATCGGCGCATTCGGCGCCATTGCCTTCACCATCGGCAAATACGGGTTCGGCTCACTGTTTTCCCTCGGCAAGCTGATGGCCTGTGTGTACCTGACCTGTGCGGTGTTCGTGATCTTTGTGCTCGGCCCGATCTGTCGCTACAGCGGCTTCAGCCTGTGGAAGTTCCTCAAGTTCATCAAGGAAGAACTGTTCATCGTACTCGGCACCAGCTCATCGGAATCAGTGCTGCCGCAGATGATTTCCAAAATGGAAAAGGCCGGAGTGTCCAAACCTGTCGCCGGCATGATCATTCCTTCCGGTCTGACCTTCAACCCGGACGGACAGGCGATCTACTACACCATCGCTGCGATTTTCATTGCTCAGGCGACCAATACGCCGCTGACCCTGACTGATCAACTGATCGTGTTGGCGGTGCTGATGTTCACCTCCAAAGGCTCTGCAGGTGTCACGGGGTCTGGGTTCATCATTTTGGCTGCGACCTTGTCTTCTCTGGGCACCATTCCGGTGGCGGGCATGGTGTTGCTGCTGGGGGTCGACCGGTTCATGTCGGAAGCGCGGGCAATCACCAACACCATCGGCAATGGGGTCGGCACCATGGCCATCGCCAAATGGGTCGGAGCGTTGGACACGGTCAAAATGAACAAGGCGCTCAATGGTGAAGTCGAGGAGGAAAAGACTGCCACGGTTGATGAGGCCAATCGCATTTTTGCGCATTCGGCGGTGGGC
>NZ_JBFUKU010000351.1:0-5051 GCF_056400685.1 Pseudomonas sp. P5_A12
ATATCCGCCAGCTTGTCATGCTCAACCCCCACTGTTTTCGCACCGGCAGCATATTTCTGAAACTCGGTGGAGTTCGTACCGGACACCTGAGCAAAACGAGTAATCTCAGCCCCAGCTTTGACGGTCGAAACCGTCAGCGCTGCCAAAGCTACAACGCCAGCCGTGACGCCGGCGCCGATGCCAACCCCAATTTTCTCCGCGGACTTTTGGATCTCGGCCATCCGCTTTTGGGATTCGCGACTGGCTTTATCGAGCGGGCCTGTAAACCCTCCGATCTTGGCGATCAGGTCCAGCGTTAACGTACCAAGCGATCGGGAAGCCATAAAAACTCCAGGCGTAAAAAAACCCGCCTTAGCGAGTCAAATTGTCGGATGCCCCCAGCAAGAGCCGTGGTTATGTCCACGACTCCATTGCCTGCTGGAGCGTCAGCGGCTGCTCCGAATCATGCGGCATGAAATCGTAAATCTTGAACCCGCCCTTCTTGCTGTTCGAGTTGGCATAGAGCGTCGCGAGCATTGCTGCGGCGCGCTCTATGCGCATCCCCCAGTTGAGCGATCCACGCTTAGCACGGTACTTCTGCCACTGCCGGAACTCCGGGTAACTCAGGCGGGATTGCGCTTCCGCGATTGAGCAGCCGAACGTGATCGCGATTTCGTGCCAGAGCTCGTCGAGGGCGCTGAGCTCATCGTCTTTCCCATGCCAGTGACCTCCGCGATCACCGACAGAAGCACCATGGTCAAGTTGCCATCCAAGGCACCCCGCTCCGGATCAGCGGCGCCAGTAATGTCGTCGACAGTGAACACCGGCGCGCCGCTCTCATCACAAATGCACGCCGCAATGCGCCCAGCAATGCCATCACGCTTGCCGCCAGCCGCCAGCACATCGCTGACCGCCGACAAATAGCCAAGCGGACGGACGAACACGGTAGCTGTGAGCTCGGTATCGCCCTGCTTCCAGGTGATTTGCTTTTCTACCGGGGCGCCGGTGAAGGCGCCCACCTCTTTCAGGCTGTTGATACTCAGCTGCATGATTGATCCTTACGGAGTTGTGGTCTTACGGATCCAGGCAGAGCCGCCCGAACGCTGGATGGTGGCCGCAGTGGTGACCGCAGCGTTGGCGGCGAAGTCGAATGGGAAATCGGAAACATAGCCCTCGAAGATGAACCAGGTGCGAGTGGTCGGCAGCTCGAAGTCGTCGCCAGCGACGTTCACGGTCGGCGGGATGTCGATGCCATCTGACCAGCCAACAGCCCACGAAACGCTCTCGATGGAGTCGTCTTCGGAGAGGGCGTGCAGGCGAATGTGCGAGGTGTTGCGCGAATCGGCGTTGAGGGTCATGGAAGCCTGACCAGGAGTGCGAAGACCACGCAGATAGCGACGTACCTTATCGCTCAGGCAAGTGACTTCGATCGGATCGGCCGGGTTACCGCCTGGGTTGAATGCGGTAGCGCACTCGATCTCGATGATTTCGAGATCGGAGGGGTCAGCGGCGGTCGGCACCAGAGCATAAATCTGGGTTCCTTGGGTAAGCATCGACATGGCTTTCTCCAAATGTCGGACATAAAAAAACCCGCACTTGGCGGGCCGGGTTCAGGGATTGGCTATCTGGGTACAAGCCAGTCGACATCGAAGCTCGACCGGTAAAGATTTGTCAGTGTGTCCTTGCTCTCGCCACCCCAACGGACGACGTTGGCCTTTAGCTCAATGGCATGGGCTATTGCGTCGGTGACGGTTCTGGCGGAAGTGGCGGTGACCGCGTACACGTCAACCTGCAGCGTGAAGCCGTCCAGGTCCGGGCGACCGGCCAAGTAATTCTCCGGGCTGCCCGTGACCAACTGCCAAACGGCATATGGTTTGGTCACGCCTTCTGGCGCCTCGCCAAATGGATACAGCCGGTGTGGCGTTACCCCAAGCAAAGCGCGAACGCCGACATCAGCCGCGCAGACGGCGAAAATTGGTGCTGCTGGCATCAGTTACTCCCGGCAGCCTTGGCCGCACGCTTGATCGCACGATCAATCGCTTTCTCGTACTCGGTTACGAATGTATCAGTGGCCTCTGAAACGCTCTGCGCCATTGCGGGCCGCATGAACGGGCGAGCGGCGACACGGGAGGTTCCGAACTCAACGAAACGCCAATAAAATGTATCTCCGCCCGGGTTGTCGTGGCTGCCCCCTACAGCGTAGGTGCCACGCCTACCACCTTTGCGGGTGTGCATGTTGCTGTACTGTTTGGAGCCGCCAAGTACGCCGATCCGAAAACCAAGATCGCCAGTCCTCTTGAACAGTCGCCCATTCCATCGCAGGGTAATGTTTTTACTGATGTCTTCAGGGGTGACCGAATCATCTACTCGCATCGCCCCTTCTTTGACCTTCTGCGAAATTACGGCAGCAGCCTTTCGTAGCGCTGCGCGCCCGCCCTTTCGCTTCATGTCAGCACTTATTGATCCCAGCTTGCCGAGCAGCAAATCGAGCCCTTCGAGTTTGAACTCAGAAGTCTCAGCCATCACTCACCCCTTCGCTCACTGGAAGCGTCAAATACTCCAGACCGCTCTTGGCATCACCCAATACTCCTTGGATGTTGTAGACCTTGTCGCGATACAGCACGCGCATGGTGGCGTCGACGCCGGGGCGGTAGCGGATAACGATGCGGGCAACTACCTCGGACTGGTCAGCCTGAGCAGCGATAAAGTCGCGAGCAGACAGAGGCTCGACCGATGCCCAGACCGTCGCCACATCCGCCCAGCCCGACAGCATCTCACCGGACTCGGTATCCTGGGTCAGGCCGAGGCGCTGGATGGTCACTTTGTGCCGAAGCTTGCCGGATCTCATATGCCAATCCCTACACGATGAAAGTGCRGCAAGCGTTCGACGGCACCGATTCGACCTACGATTGTGCCCACCACGGTATCTTCGCGATTCTCGTACAGGTCGGCGATGGTCAGCAGCAATGCCGCCTTCACAGAGAACGGCACGGCTACATCGGCACCCTGGTCGTCCTGCCACGGCAGTGGCCTACCAAGATACTGACTGGCATAGTCTTCAGCGGCACTACTCAGCAGTGTTAGGTGCGCGTCCTGACCTGGGTCTTCCAGATCGAGGCGTAGGTGTTCCTTGATCTCGTCCAGCGTCAACACTGCCATGAGGCACCTCGATCAGTTCAACGAATCGCAGGACTCCAGAGAGCTGCGCTTCGGTTGCTTCGAATTCTTGGCCCTTCGCTACCTGACCCAGCTGGTCGTGCAGGAATGCCTTGATTGCTCTTGCCTTCATGCTCACCTCAAAAGGGGCCGGGCGAACCCGGCCCACTCAGTTACGCCGCTGTGATGGCGCCGTACATGATGGCCGCCGGGCGATCTACGGCCAGACCGAGACGCTCTTCGGCGCGGATGGTCACCAAGTTTTTGGTGAAGTCATCAGCCACGAAGCCCATCTCCACAACTGCACCTTGGCGCTGGTAGATGGTGGCTGCGCCGCGCAGGGACCCGACAAGGAAGCTGCCGGCTGGCATGTTGGCTGACAGCATGATCTGCACACCGAACGGGCTCATGTTGCCCGCAGTGCCTGGAGCACCGAACAGGTAAGCGCCGGTACCAGCGCCTTCGCGCAGGATCTCCAGTGCCGCCCAATCCGCCGGGTTGACGACCGCAGTGTCCACAACCTCGCCAACAGCCCAGCGATTGTACTTGGCCTTGTTGATGGACTCGGCCAGATTCGCGCCACTGGTGGCGGTGAACGCGGTGAAGTTGCCAGCATCGGTCAGGCCCGACAGGTTCGGACTGGTGCCGTTGCCGAGCAGCAGCTGCTTGTCGATGCGCTGGGCCAGACCATCACGCAGACGAGTGTCGATGTACGCAGCAACGGCCGGGGCATCAGCGAGCAGCTGGTTGCTGACCTTGATCCAGTGAGCCACGGTCTCGATCACCACGTTGTACGGGGCGAAGGTGATGTCCGACTCGGGCTTGGCTGCGGTCTGCGCAACCTCGGCCGCGTCGTTGGTCCATGCCAATTCGCGCAGCGAGTTGACCGCGTTGCTGGTGACGGCGATGGTCGGGATCAACTGACGCAGGGTCAGCGGAGCAAAGCTGCCCGCGATGATGCCGGGGCGCTGATCGGCGAAAGTGGTGGTGCCGTCAGCCACGACAGTGTTCTTCACCTCGAAGCGGACCTTCTCGCGCTGACGATCGACCAGCGACTTGAAGTCATCGGACTTGATGAACTCCTGACCCGCTGACAATGCGGAGCCGGCGGTAGTTGGCGCGGCCTGCTTCTGTGCGAGGTCAGCCAATTCGTTCTGCAGGCTCTTGAAGCTTTCGGACAGCTTCTCGATTTCACCGGTCAGATCGGTGCGGACCTGGCCGGTGGATTTGGCCAGCTCAGCGTTATATTCGCCCATCTTGACCTGCATCTGGTCTTGGACTGCCTTCAGGCCTGTCTCGATGGTTTTCTTGAGTTCTTCGCTCATGGATAAAGCCTCTGAATTACGGGAGTTTGAATTGCTGGAAGAGTCCCGCAATCTCTGCGGTTTTCTGTTCTGGCTCACGCTCGCCGTGAACCAAGGACTTGATGCGCGATACCAGCGCAGTTGCATCAGCCCGACTGAATCCGCCAGCATCGCGCAGGCAGGCTTCAACTTCTTTCAGGGACTCGGCCTGGTCGATGGCGGACTTCACATCGCCGATCTGAGCATTAAGGTCTGCCGGGGTCTCGACGATTGAGATTTCCACCAGCTCGATCTCTTTGAGTTCGCGTTTTCCATCGCCCAGTTCACGGGTCTGAATGGGGCGATAACCGATAGAAAGGCCGGAGATAGCGCCGTGCTTCATCGAGGCATACACGTCATCAGCCACGCTGTGGCCAGGGGTAAGTTCGCCCTCGACGTACAGGCCCTGTTCGGTTTCTTCCATCTTGAGCCACTTGCCAATGATTGGGCCGTAGTGGTTCCAGCGCAGCGCCACAGGCCGGTCACGTTTCTTGATCGTCTTCTTGTAGGCGCCTGGCAGGATGGTATCGCCGTAGCTATCTATGCCACCGAACACGGACGCAAACCCGGAGA
>NZ_JBFUKU010000352.1:0-5018 GCF_056400685.1 Pseudomonas sp. P5_A12
GACCGCATCACCATCGTGTTCTGCGGTTCGAAGAAAAGCCTGGCCACCGGTGTGCCGATGGCCCAGGTGCTGTTCGCCGGCAGCACCATTGGCGTGTTGATCCTGCCGTTGATGCTGTTCCATCAAATCCAGCTGATGGTCTGCGCGGTGCTGGCCCAGCGCTACGCCAAACGCCAGGAATCGGTTGCTGAGTTGATGGCGCAAGTAGATCCTTGATTGTCTGGGGTCCTAGCCTCGTCTGGAGTGATGCATGAAGGTTGGCGTGATTTCCGATACCCACGGTTTGCTCCGCACCGAAGCGGTTGCCGCGCTGGAGGGGTGTGAGCGGATCATTCACGCAGGCGACATCGGTAGCCGGGACATTCTCGATCAACTGGCGTCGATAGCCCCGCTGCATGTGGTGCGCGGGAACAACGATCTGGGCGAGTCTTGGGCAGAACCGCTGGATGATCTTCTGTGTTTTGAGCTGAACGGATGGGGCACATTGCTGGTGCATGACATCGCCGATGTTCCGGTCGTGCTCGATGCAGGCATCAAGCTGGTGATCACCGGCCATTCGCACAAACCACGCATGGAATGGCGCGGTGAGCGGTTATTTCTCAATCCCGGCAGTGCGGGACGGCGGCCTTTCAAGCTGCCGGTGACGCTGGCGTTGATTGAGGTGCTTGAGGGCTCGATTGAGCCGCGACTGGTTTCGCTGTTGGAATGAATTTTTTCCGCATCGATTCTATTCCACCTCATGTCGGAGAAAACCAGGAGGCAATTCGCCAATGCCTTGTAGATGGGCTTCAAGAAATTCGCGCAACACGCGTACCTTTGTCGAAAACCGTCGATTGGGCAGGTAGGCCATGTAGATCTGTCTTCCGGTCAGCGAATTAACGAAACGATAGTCCGGCAAAACAATCTGCAATTGACCGTTCAACAGCAGGTCGCGCACCAGCCAGATTTCGAATTCCGCGATGCCCAGGCCCCCACAGACCGCTTCGAGCAACAGTTCCGAGTTGTCTGATTGAAGATTGCCCTGCGGGAAAATCGAATGCTTTTCCTCGTCCCGGACAAAATACCAATGGGGGTCGCTATCCGGGTGTACGTAGACCAGGCAGTTATGGGTGCTCAGGTCCCCGGGTGATTGTGGATGTCCATGCTGTGCAAGGTATCCAGGTGTGGCGCAAAGCAGCGAATCGTTGCGGGAAATCGGGTAGGCGATCAGGTTCTCCAAATGGTTTTCACCCTCATGGATATCCAGATCAAAGCCCCCGACGATCATATCGTTGTGATTGTCTGTCAGGCGCAGATCCATCTGGATGCCGGGGTACATCTTTAGAAAGGGGGCGATCAGCGGCGCGAGGAAACGCCTGCCGAACGCCACGGGTGAGGTGAGTTTCAGAGGACCGCTGGGTGCAAGGTTGAGATCGCTGACCACGCGCAAGGTGTCATCCAGGTCGGCGATCATCGACAACGCCCGCGCGTGATAGATCTGCCCCGCCTCGGTCAGCGCGACGATATGCGTGGTGCGATGGAGCAGGGTGGTGTTCAGCGACTTTTCCAACGCCGAAATGGTTCGGGTCAAGGTTGAGGGCGAGACGTGCATCTCTCGGGCAGCTGCAGAAAAGCTGCCCAACTCGACGACTTTCACCAAGGCCCTCATCACCCCAAGATGATCGATACGTGCAATTTCGGAGCTCATTTCAGGTTGATTGCCTTTGCGCTGGGTGCAAAACCGAATTCCTTTACTCGATGTTCCACCGGTTTTTATCGGAATATAGACTCAATTCCATGCCGTGCGCACATCCATGTTGCCCGTCAAAGAATATTCCCCGTTGCAAGTCGGAGTTTGAAGACCCTCATGAATTTCCCTGCCCATGTTCCAATCGCCATCGCCACTCGAAACGAACATGTGGAGCGAATCCATTGGGGGTCAGTGGCAGTGGTCGATAGCGAGGGCGCGTTACTGGCCTACGCTGGCGACCCGGCCTCCATGACTTTTTCCCGTTCGACGCTCAAGCCGTTCCAGGCCGTTCCTTTTGTCCGTGACGGCGGCCCCGAGCGCTTTGGTTTCACCGATGATCAGGTCGCCTTGATGTGCGCCAGCCATTCCGGGGAAGAGGCGCACGTCGACGCCGTGAGCAACATGCTGACGAAGATCGGTCACGAAGTTCATGACTTGGGATGTGGCTGCCATTTGCCGGACTTCTACAGCGGTGACAATCTCCCGCCCCAAGGTTTCCATTTCGATCAACGCCACCACAACTGCTCCGGAAAACACACCGGATTTCTTGCCTACTGCCGCCTCCACGGACTAGAGAGCAGTTCTTACCTGGCGCCCGAACATCCCCTGCAACGCGATATCCAGCGGGTCGTCGCAGGGTTGACGCGGATACCGCAAAATCAGCTTTGGACGGGGACTGACGGCTGCAACGCGCCCAACCTGGGAATGCCTCTCTCGCGACTTGCGCTGTTATGGGCACGTCTGGCCAGTGGTGATGCCGGGAACGACACCAGCCTCAGTCCTGTTTTGCAGCGGCTGTTCGACGCCATGCGTCGTAATCCTCAAATGGTTTCCGGTACCGGTCGATCCGATCTGGGCATCACCCTGTCCTCCAACGGCGATTGGGTCGCCAAAACGGGGGCTGATGGCGTGCAGACGGTGGGAATCCGCAGTCGCGGACTGGGCGTGGCGGTCAAGGTCAGCGATGGTGATTTTCCCAGTGTGTTTGCCGTCACCATCTCGGTGCTCAAGCAGTTGGGCGTGTTGGAAGGCGAGAATCAGTTGTTGGCACCTTGGGCAGATCCCGCGTTGAACAATTGCAATGGCGCGCCGGTGGGTCAATTGAAAGCCACTGTGCAATTGAAGTTCGTCTAATGCACAGTGCCGGCAGGCACGAGTCAGTAATCTAATGCAGAGCACAAGCCATGCAATCGACGCGCTCACTGGATCAGAAACCCCCAGCCATTTCATTGCGGGCAGTGAACAAATTCTTCGCCAGTCAGCAGGTGCTGTTTGATGTAGACCTGCAAGTACAGCCCGGTGAAGTGGTGGTGATTATCGGCCCCTCCGGCTCGGGTAAATCGACGTTGTGCCGGTGTATCAATCGCCTGGAAGCGATCGACAGCGGTGAGATTTTCCTGCACGGCGAACGCCTTCCGGAAGAGGGCGGTGCGTTGGCGAAGATGCGTGCCAAAGTGGGCATGGTTTTCCAGAACTTCAATTTGTTTGCCCACCGGACAGCGATGCAGAACGTTGCTATGGGGCCACGTAAAGTGCTCGGCATGAGTCGACACGATGCAGAGGCATGGGCCATGCAGCTTCTGGATCAAGTCGGTTTGGGGCACAAGGGCAAGTCGTACCCCGCAGAGCTGTCGGGTGGACAACAACAGCGGGTCGCGCTCGCGCGTTCACTGGCGATGAAGCCCAGCGTCATGTTGTTCGATGAGCCGACCTCGGCACTTGATCCTGAAATGGTCAACGAGGTTCTGAAGGTGATGGTCGAATTGGCCCGCAGCGGTATGACGATGGTGGTGGTCACCCATGAAATGGGCTTCGCACGCTCGGCCGCCGACCGGATTGTGTTCATGGACGCCGGTCGCATCGTCGAAAGTGCGCCACCCGAAATTTTTTTCAGCGCTCCCCGCTCAGAGCGTGCTCGCGATTTTCTTTCCAAAGTACTCGCACACTGAATCACGCAGTAGAACCCACAATAACAAGAGAAATAGACCATGCGCTCAAACCGACTTGTTGCTCTTAGCCTTTCCCTGCTGACGTCCTGCATGTTTGCCGGCGTTGCGTCGGCTGACACGACAGAGAAATTCGCGGCCGATTCGACGATGGCCAAAATCCACGAGCGAGGCAAGCTGGTCGTTGGCACCTCGCTGAACACGCTGATGTTTTCCTCACGCAATCCCATGACCGGGAATGTCGAGGGCTTCGAGGCTGAGCTGGCTAGGATGCTGGCCAAACGGCTGACGGGGTCGGAAGAAAACATCGAGTGGGTCAGCACCACGCCGGAAAACCGCATCCCGTTGGTCCAGAACAAACGCGTTGACCTGGTCATCTCGACCATGACAGTGACGGATGAACGCAAGCAGGTCATTGGTTTTGCCGGTCCTTATTACCTCGCGGGGCAAGATTCGCTGGTGCGGGCGGACGACCATTCGATCAATAAAACCGCAGACCTCGACACCAAGACCGTCTGCGTCCTGAGCGGCACCACCGTTGAACGTAACCTCAAGCCGGTGGCGCCCCATGCCAAAATAGTCACCTTCAGCGACGCCTCGGCGTGCGTGGAAGGGCTGATCGACAAACGTTTCGATGCCTATGTCGACGACGGTGCCACGCTGGTCGGCGAGTCGATGCGCCAACCCGGCAAGATGCGCGTAGTCGGCACACCCTTTACCGAGGAGCCCTACGGGATTGCCGTCGTCAAGGAAGACAACGTGTGGCGTGACTGGATCAATTCGCAACTGAGCACGTCGATCCGTGACGGTCAGTGGCAAAAAATGTATGACAAGGAACTTGAAGCCGGTTTGGGCGCGCCCCAAGTGCCTGTCATCCAATAAGAAAGCAATCCATAGAGGGTGACCTTGATGCCTTATATCGAACGCTTTCTTGGGGGTATCGCGATAAGCGTCGAGCTCACCCTGCTGTCCTTCGCCATAGCCATTGTCCTGGGACTGCTGCTGGCTGTCATGCGGGTTAGCCCATGGCCGACATTTCGCTGGTTCGCCAGCGGTTACGTCGAGCTCATGCGGATGATGCCGCTACTGGCGTTATTGCTGCTGTTTASCTTCGGACTGCCCAAGCTCGGTTTCATCTATTCGCTGTTCACCTCCACGGTCCTGGTGCTGGGCTTATATAGCGCGGCGTGGATCTGTGAGGTGGTGCGGGCGGGCATCAATACCGTTTCTCTGGGGCAGATCGAAGCCGCGCGCAGCATCGGCATGCGCTTTGATCAGATACTCGGCGAAGTGGTGTTACCGCAGGCGGTGCAATCGGTTATCGCGCCGCTGGGAAATCTGTT
>NZ_JBFUKU010000353.1:0-5018 GCF_056400685.1 Pseudomonas sp. P5_A12
ATCATGATCTCCAGACTTGCCGACAGAATGGCAAATATGAATCGTTTCACAAGAATAGCTGGCGAACATAAGCCACCAAAACCGCTAAACCTATAACGATTCTACTTTTTGTATTTATTCTCGAAAGAGATTTTTATGAAGCGCTTCATTTTTATTCTGATAGTTGGTCACTGTCAAGCATTTGCACCATCACTGCCGGCCCGCAAAAGGCAGCCAGGAGCTCCTCAAAACTGCGCCGTGCTGAAAGCGCGTCAGGAGTCAGTATCCGTTTACTTTAGGTAATAGGATGAGAGAGACGCCGGCGCACGGGGATTATGAGCAGCCGGGTTCTTCGGCACGGGCGTCGGGTGCAGGCGAAGCATCCGGCAGCCCGAAGCGGATGCCGACATGAAAAGAATGTGCTTCGCGCTAGCTAGGCACTGACCATGTGCGTGCGATTAGCTCACCGGTCAGACAGGACGAAGATCATCAGTCGAATGCAGCTCCCATGGTGGGCAAGGCGACCAAGCCTCTACAAGCTTATCGATGAAGAGTCGGATTTTTGGAGAGAGGTGGCGCTTGCTCGGGTAGATCACCCGAATAGGCTCTGCGGCCTCCGCGTACTCCGCGAGCAGTTGAACGAGCTTGCCGCTGCGCAAATCGTCGTTAACCACGTAGGAAGGCAGAGTTGCTATACCCAAGCCAGCGACAGCCGACTGGTGCAACGACTCAGCACTGTCCATCTGCAGCCTTCCACCATGAGTAACAGGCAAAGAGCGACCGCTCACTCGAAAATTCCAGGGAAGCAGTCTCCCACCGCTCACAAAATGCAGGCACTGGTGCTCGGAGAGATCGTCGGGCGTTTGAGGCTGCGGATGCTCAGCCAGATACTTGGGTGAAGCGCAGGTAATCATTTGTTGGTAGGCCACGGTGCGCGTGAGCAACCGAGAATCTTCCTTGGGAGGCCCGATGCGCATGGCCAAGTCAAATCCCTCATCGATAAGGTCAACGAGCCTGTCGGAAAAAGTGATATCCACGCTCAAAGAGGGCCAATCCTTCAGGCAGCACTCGATGTGCTGAAGAACATGAAGTCTGCCCAACGCAACCGGCAGGCTCATCCGCAGTCGTCCACTGGGTGTCGAACGACGAAACGCCAGGGCGTCTTCTACATCGTCCAGATCCTGAAGAACGCCCACGCAGCGCTCATAAAGAACCTGGCCGTCGTCGGTCATGCTCAAACTGCGCGTGGTGCGATTGAGCAGGCGAACCTGTAAGCGAGCCTCGAGCCTTACTATCGACTTCCCCACCGCAGAGCGAGTTAGACCGAGTTGCTTGGCCGCCGCAGTGAAGCTTCCAGCGTTTACTGAGCTTACAAACGCTGCAATATCGTTCAGGTTGTGGAGTTCCATGGAGGCCTCTGGAGGTCAACGTTCGGGCGGCTTAGCACCTGATATAGGGAACCCTATTCCCCAATAAGAAGAATAGTATCTCAATTAGCTACTCCATTGCCCAACGATCAATTGAGGTCATTATGAACAGTAAAGTACAAGCAGCCGTCCAAACCTGGGCAAACAGCCTTAGCGATCTGGTACCCGTTCTGAAGGGAATCGATACCACTACAAAAATGAGCGACATCCGCGACTCCTACGCAAAAATGCTCGCGCAAAATCCAGCGCCTGCTGGCGTCAAATTCGAAGCAGTCGACATGGGCGGCGTACCCGGCACACTGGTTACCCCGGACGAGATCAAAACCGACGCGGTAGTGATGTACATCCACGGCGGTGCCTACATTGTTGGTCGTCCAGACGGCTACCACGGCATCGGCGGCAACTACGCAAAAATGCTCGGTGCTCGTGTGTACATGCCGGACTACCGTCTCGCCCCTGAGCACAAGTTCCCAGCCTCTATTGACGACACACTGCGCGCCTACGAGTGGTTGCTTGAGCAGAAAATCCCGGCTAACAAGATTGCATTCTCTGGCGAGTCAGCTGGCGGCGCGATGGTTGTCAGCGTGATGGTGGCGGCAAAATCGAAAGGGCTCCAATTACCGGCGGTTGGCTCATCTATTTCGCCATGGGCAAACCTTGAGCATACAGGTGCCTCCATGAGCAATCGTGAAGGTCTGGATCCTCTGAACTCTAAGCCTGTCCTGGATATCCTCGCCAGAGCGTTTCTAGGCGACACGCAGGCCAACCATCCTTTGGCTTCTCCCGTCTTCGCGGACGTCACTGGACTTCCTCCGATTCTGGTACAGATTGGCGAGAACGAGCTGATGCTAACTGACGCGATGCGTTTGGCCACCCATTTGGCGGACAACCGCGTCAGAGTCGACTTGGAGGTTTGGCCAGCGATGTTCCACGCTTGGCATTTCTACTCATCGATCTTGCCAGAAGGACAACAAGCAATGGAGAGTTCTGTGCGCTTTATCGAAGCGGGCTTGGCCGATGCGAATCGCTGAATCGAGAGTCAAACTGTGGAAGCTTTCCAGTTCCCGCAGTTCTGACGCTAATTGATCAAATAGGCTTCCCTCCTCTGGCCCAACGCGATAGCGAGAAAATTGCAATGGTCGCTTCCTGCTGCGCCAGTTGGAGGGAGCAAAAGCGGAAATGGCATTAGCTATGAACGCTTACAACTTCAAGCGAGCAATTAGCTTACTCGGAGCCCGCCAGTTGATGGCGCTAATGGGCTGAAAGACTTTTTTTCGTCTGTTGCTCATAAAAAATAAACGCCCGAAAAAGTCGGGGCATTTGTTGGGCTGGCCTTCAATGCGTTTTCATACAGTCTGTTGAAGGGCCCTTTTGTACTCAAACCAAAATCACTTTGTCAGCCAGGACTCAACTGTCGCAGAGCCATCACCTACTGACTCTTACTTTGCTACGCTGTCCTCTTCCACGGAGGAATCACGATGCCAAATTCAGACCTGCTCCCTTCCCTGCTATTCAAGATCAACGAAAACCAACTAGCCCTAGAAGCCGCGATCATGGAGCTCACACTCTGGGTCGAGCAGCGAGGATCAGCGGAGGTCGCCGGTAACATTCGTGGTGCTTTGGACACAATCAGTAAGAATGAAGAGTTCATCAACCTGACGCTGGCGATGCTCATGGCGCCAGAGTGAGTAGGTCTCAAGTTAGGTTGGCTAGCCGGGCCTCGCTGGCCCGAAGGAGCGAAGAAGCGAATAGCCACCCTCCGCTTATGCAGCCTGTCGACGCATGGTCAGGATGGCTGCTCCGAAGCAGATGAACGTCGACCCCACCACCCGGCTGACCCACCGGGACAAGTCAGGCCGCGTCAGCACGCCCTTGGCCCGGGAGGCAAGCGCGGCATACAGGCTCAGCGACGCAACCGATAACGCCATGAAGATCGAAGTGAGGATCAGGAACTGCGGCAGCAACGTCGCGCTCTGATCGATGAATTGCTGGAACAGCGCAGTGAAGAACATCGTCGCCTTAGGGTTGGTCACCGCTGTCAGGAAAGCTGACTTGTACAGTTTTAAGCGAGTGGGCCTGCTCTTGTTCGAGCCATCCTGCATACCTTCCGCGAGCATCGGGCTCTTTTTGAACAACTGCCTTACCCCCAGGTAGAACAGATAGCCGGCACCGATGACTTTCACCGAATTGAACAACCATTCGGAACTGGCAAGCAACGCCCCCAGGCCTAGCATGGCAGCGGCAGACAGGCAGAACAGGCCACTCGCATTCCCGAGGGACGACCACACTACGCTGCGTTGCCCATGGGCCAGGCTGTTGTTGATTGCCATCAAGGTGGCAGGCCCTGGACTAGCAATGGCAATTGCAGCAACCAGTGTAAACGCAAGAACCGAGTGAAACTCCATTTTCAATGCTCATAGTGGGTGTTGTTGCATGGTACAGGAGGTGATGAGCCTGTAAGCCAACTTCATCGGGCGGTCATGGCACTTTTCATCTTTGTATTGCGGATGCAACCACCTGAATTGCAGGCTCAGAAATGTTGTTGTTCACTGTTGGCCGAGGCGGCCACGCCTTCAGATCAAGATCAAGATCCTTGAATAGGCCTGAGTCGAAGATCGGTGTCTTGATGCCTGCTTTGCGTTGCTGATCATAATCGCTCAGCAAGCGCATGCCGACCTTGAACAACAACGCGAGGGCGATCAGATTCACAAAGGCTAGCAACGTCATGGTGATATCGGCGAAGGCGAACACCGTATCCAGATTCTGGACAGCCCCCCAAAGGATCAATAGCAACACCAAACCACGATAGACAATGATCGCAGCGCGCTTGTCACCAAGCAAAAAACGCAGATTGTTCTCGCCCAGATAGTAGTTGTATAGGATCGAGGTGAAGACAAACAGAGCCAACGCCACGCTGATGAACGTGCGTCCYCAATCTCCAACCACTGCCGCGAGTGCGTTCTGTGTCAGTACCAAGCCGTCACCTTCGAAACCTGGCGTGTAAAAACCCGACAGAAGAATCAGCAGCGCCGTGCAAGTACAGATCACAAAGGTGTCTAGAAAAACGCTGAACGCCTGAACCACCCCTTGAGCAGCTGGGTGATCCACTTTCGCCACTGCGGCTACGTTTGGAGCACTGCCCAGTCCAGCCTCGTTGGCAAACACTCCACGCTTCACGCCCATGACAATTGCACTGCCGACCAGGCCGGCGAATGCCTGATCCAGACCGAAGGCGCTTTTAAAAATGGTCATCAGCATGCCAGGGACATGATCAAACTGAAGCACAATCACATATACGGTAACGCCAATGTAGGCCAAGGTCTTTACTGGCACCAACAAGTCCGAAACGGCAGCGATACGTTTGATTCCACCGATGAAAACCAAGCCAAGCAATAAAGCAATCACCACACCGGAGTAGGTAGTAGAGAAACCGAACGCATTATTCAGCGAGTGAGTCACTGCATGAGATTGCAGCCCATTGAATGCAAATCCGAAGGTTACCAGCAGCAACAAGGCCATGATTTTTCCAAGCCAGGCTTGTTTCAATCCGTACTGGATGTAATACGACGGCCCACCGCGAAACTGCCCCTTGGAATCGCACCGTTTGTACAG
>NZ_JBFUKU010000354.1:0-4979 GCF_056400685.1 Pseudomonas sp. P5_A12
ATCATGGAGCGCTCCTGCATACCTTTTTGTTGTAGTGACCGACCTTTGTTACTGGGCTTTTTCGGCCGCCAGTTCTTCCAGGTCGATGTAGCGGTTGCCGATGCGTGGGTGCAGACGGCCGCCGTCGGCGCAGCCCAGGACGACGACGATTTCGTCGGCACGTGGTGCGTCTTCGATCTGCATTTCCAGGGTGATGTAGTGCGAACGCAGGCCTTCGTCATCTTTGTGCATCATCGGAATCTGAATCGAGGTACCCGGGCCGCCGCGCTTGTTGGTGAAGCTCAGATAGCTCTTGGCTTTAACCGCTTCGCGGTAATGGTTACCGAAACGCAGAGTGTGGATGACGGCGGAAGCGTGTTCGATTTCACCATCGGCACCGACGACCGCTGCCTTGCCGTAAGCCTCGATCTTCTCGGCACCGCCGATGATGCCGACCAGGCGCTCAACCATAAGTGCACCGAGGTCGGAGCAGTTGGCGCGGATTTCCGGCTTGAGGTCTTCGACGAAGCCGCGACCCAGCCAAGGGTTCTTCATCACCACGGCCAGACCGACCATGGTCACGGGCGTATCGGTGGCCTTGCCGCCTTCGATAAAGGTTTCTTCGACATAGCTGACGATCTTGCGGATTTCGAAACTCATGAGCTGCTCCGTATCAGGTTGAAAGTGTCTGTGCGTATGATGGTATACCATAATACCGGATGCGCAAGACCCTGAAATGAGTTTCTGGTCGGAAGGTGATGAAATGAGGGGGAAGGGCTGCGTCGGCGGTATATACCGCAGGTTGAGCCAATTGGATGYGTGGGCTGGCGGCCTGATTCGTTCAATCAAGGCGCCAGAGAAGGAAATGACCCAGAAGCAGTGTTATGGCCATTCTGGGTGGGATGTATCAGAAATATTTGAGCCAGCCGATATCGCGACGACGTGCCTTCAATGTGGCGAACCAGCGCACGGGGAAATATAGCGCCGAAGCCAAGAGCACCGCCGTCAGCCACACAGCCCAAACGCTGTCGAAACCGAAGTAGCTGCCTTGATTCAAACCGAACAACGCCACGCCGACCAGATACAGCACTTTCAGTACATAAAGGTGGAGCAAGTAGAAGAACATCGGCGCCGCACCAAATACCGCCAACGTGCTGATCCACTTGCGTTGCTGAGCCCGTTCAAAGCCAAGAAGCAGCAACAGCCCAACACCTAGCGTCAGTGAGAGGAACAATAGGGAAGGCGGGTATTTGGTGATGTTGAAGAAACTCATGAGGGTTTGTGTGGTGCTGCCATAGGCCACCCAATGAGCCTCGCCATAACCATTAACAAGACGCAGCGCGACGAAACTGATTAACGCGCCGGCCCCTGCCAGTAACAGATATCGCTGACGCGTGGCGACGGAGGCCGAGGGGGAGAACCAGGTGCCGATGCAGTAACCCAGGGCAATCACGCCGATCCATGGCAGCACAGGATAAGAGCTGCGAAGGCGCAAGCTGTCAGAGAATTCGATCCAGCCGCGATCATGCAGAATTGCCCAGGGCACGTGCATCGCTGAATCAACCGGAAAGTGCAGCGAATCGAGCAGGTTGTGCCCGGCGATAATGACCAGGCTCAGAACAAACAGGATTGGCCGAGGTAGCCAGACCAGTACGGCGAGGGAAATCATGCTGACGCCAATGGCCCAGATGACCTGCAGGTAAATCACACTGGGCGGGAACTGAAATGTCCAGGCGAAATTCACCAAGGTGAACTCCAGCAGTACCAGGAATAGGCCTCGCTTGAACAGGAAAGCCGCCACATCGCGCTTGCCTTGGTGCTTTTCGCCGTACAAAAAGGCGGACAATCCAGTCAGCAGTACGAACACTGGCGCACATAAATGGGCGAGCGTTCGGCTGAAAAACAATGCCGGTTCAGTGGTGTCGATGGCCATCGGGTCGCTAACCTGGCGGTGCAGAAGGAACGTTTCGCGCACGTGATCCAGTAGCATGAAAATGATCACTAATCCCCGAAGGGCGTCTATGGATAGCAGGCGTTTATTTACGCTCGGAGTGGGGGCGATATGCGTAGTGTTTGTCATCGAAAGCCGCAGGCAGGGTGTGGAAATAGCTGTCAGAACATCGACAGATCATCAATAGATATAACATAACATATCGCCACATCCTGACCGTAATGCTTTCCAGCAGGCAGGGTTACTCTGCATCCGCGTTGTCTCAGGTCGAGCGAGCCATAATCGATTGCGCGCGTCCAATGACCGGTGCATCGACCATTTGCCCATCCAGCACGAAAACACCTTCACCTGAACGGGCGGCTTCGATAATACGTTGCGCCCACTGCAATTCTTCCAGGCTGGGTTTGAACGCTTGATGAATGATTGCAACCTGCATTGGATGGATACACAGCGCGCCACCAAAGCCCATGTCGCGGGCAAATTGCACCGCGCTTAGCAGCCCTGCGCTGTCCTGGATCGACGGAAACACCCCGTCCAGCGCCGGAGCGAGCCCGGCTGTTCGAGTCGCGAGCAAAACGGCGTAGCGAGCATGACCAATAATTTCTTCGGCGGCAGGACTGCCTGTCGTCAGGTTCAGGTCTAGGCCCAGATCGAGACTACCGAACGACAAGCGTTCAACACCTTGAGCGCCGGCAATCTCGTTAATTGCAACCAAGCCCTTGGCGCTCTCGATGATTGGCCAGATCGGTTTTTTGGTACCTGCAGCAGTAGTTACCTGCGCCGCACTTTCTGCTTTGGGTAACAGAATTCCAATCACGCCGGCGTGGCGTCGGCATAGTTCCAGATCCGCCACATGTGCCCAGTGATCCGGGGCATTCACACGGACCAGAATCCGTGCATCCGGGGTTTCGCTCAGGAAAACGTCAAGATTGACCCTGGCCTGCTCCTTGAGGTTTTCTTGCACGGCATCCTCCAGGTCAACGATGACCCGGTCTGCGCCAGTGGCGATAGCTTTTGGGATGCGCTCTGGTCGAGTGGCCGGCACAAACAGGGCGGAGCGAACAATGGATTGGTTCATGGCGTTGCTCCATTGCTGAATTCAATCTCTCCGATCTGCGCTGTGCCGTCCTGATTCCCGGCCCAGACCTGCGCCTTGCCGTTTTCGATCACTCGGCCGCCCACCTCGAAAGGTTGAGGCGAAATAAGCGGTCGTACTCCACGGAAGGTGAAGCGCTCCAGGCGCGCCGTCGGATGCGTTTTGGTAAAGGCACGCAAGTTCAACGTGGCGATCAATGGACCATGCACCACCAGCCCCGGATAACCTTCGGTCTCTGTCACATACGGCCAGTCATAGTGAATACGATGACCATTGAAAGTGACCGCAGAATAGCGGAACAGCAGGGTTGGGGAGGGCTCGATCCGTTCCTGCCACTGGCCTTCAGGTAGCGTTTCGGTCCCGTTCAGTTTGGGCGGGACAGGTTCGCGGTAAACAATGTCCTGTTCATCTAGCAGTGCGCGTTTGCCGTCCTGGTAAAACTCATGGCGTACCGTGACGAACAGCAAGGAACCCGTGCGCCCGTGCTTCTCCTCGACGTTGACAATGGTCGATACACAGGTCACTTCTGCCTCTACCTTTAACGGCTGGTAAAACTCGATGCGGCTGCCTGCCCACATACGATTGCGGTTATGGGCCGGCGGCAAAAAGCCCCCCAGCGCTGGATGGCCATCGGGGCCCAGTTCGCTGGCGCCCACCGGCTCCTGAAAAAATGCCCAGTGCCACAGGGGCGGCAGCGCTTCACCGGGTTGAGGGGCAAGCTCGCCCAATGTCGCGGCAATGCGTCTGACCAGAGTGAAGCTGATTCGGTCCTGGCTTTCCTGGCGTCGTCCAATCCAGGCGGAAAAATCGGAACTGCTGTTCATATTATTTTCTCCAATCGGTCAGTGATCAGGCCAAGGCGGCCATTTCTGGAATCGCTTCAAAAAGATCCGCGACCAGGCCGTAATCGGCCACCTGGAAGATCGGCGCTTCTTCGTCCTTGTTGATCGCAACGATCACTTTGGAGTCTTTCATGCCGGCCAGGTGCTGGATCGCGCCGGAAATACCGACCGCGATGTACAGCTGTGGCGCAACGATYTTGCCRGTCTGACCGACCTGCATGTCGTTGGGTACAAAACCTGCGTCGACYGCGGCGCGGGAAGCACCGACGGCAGCGCCCAGCTTGTCAGCCAGGGCGTACAGGTGTTTGAAGTTGTCGCCGTTCTGCATSCCGCGACCGCCGGAAACGACGATTTTGGCAGCGGTCAGTTCCGGACGATCGGACTTGGCCAGTTCTTCGCCRACGAAGCTSGAAGTGCCCGCGTCGTGAGCAGCGGCAACGGCTTCAACAGCGGCCGAACCACCTTCAGCAGCCACCGGGTCGAAACCGGTAGCACGCACGGTGATSACTTTCACYGMAGCGTTCGACTGAACGGTAGCGATGGCGTTACCGGCGTAGATCGGACGCTTGAARGTGTCAGCGCTTTCAAYCGAGATGATCTCGGAGATCTGGTCAACGTCCAGCTGMGCGGCAACGCGCGGCAGGATGTTTTTGCCGTTGGARGTRGCGGCAGCCAGGATGTGGCTGTARCCAGCGCCCAAYTCGGYAACCAGMGGCGCWACGTTTTCCGGCAGYTGRTGAGCGTAGGCRGCGTTGTCGGCYACCAGCACTTTRGTCACGCCAGCGATTTTCGCTGCRGCTTCAGCGACAGCGCCAACGCCCTGACCGGCAACCAGAACGTGGATGTCACCACCGATTTTGGCGGCAGCAGCAACGGTGTTCAGTGTGGCCGGAGCCACTACTTTGCTGTCGTGTTCAGCGATTACCAAGATAGTCATGATTCGGCTCCTTAACTCAAAGCACCTTCGCTTCGTTTTTCAGTTTCTCGACCAGTTCAGCCACCGACTTGACCTTGATACCCGCGCTGCGTGCAGCAGGCGCTTCGACTTTCACGGTCTTGTTGGTGGAGGCGGTGGAAACGCCCAAAGCGTCCGGAGTCAGCACTTCGAGAG
>NZ_JBFUKU010000355.1:0-4896 GCF_056400685.1 Pseudomonas sp. P5_A12
GAGCACGTCGCCAAAGACAATGATGTACACCGCCAGCATGGTCGGCAGCGCGGAGATGAACATCGACAGCGGCGGCATGCCCAGACCGAACACGGTGTAGTTGCTCCACAGCCCGGCGAAATCCGGTTTGCTGATGCCCCACTGAATGGTTGGCCATGGCGCTTCACCGAACAGCGGCGCAATCACCACCGCCAACAAAATGATTGGCAAGATGCCGAGTTTGGCGAAGTTCCACCAGAAGCGGTTGCGTTGCTTCAGTTCGTTGAAGTGCTGGGAGAAGATCAGATAGAAGGCGATGCCGACCGCAATCGAGATGGTCCACGGCAGCACATTGAATTTTCCGCCGACCTGAAACACCGCGATCACCGCACTCAAGCCAGCACCGACGATAATCCCGGACTTGATCGCCGAGGGCACGTATTCCACGACCTTCTTCGCCATCCCGGTCGCCCCTAGCGCAATCGAGAAAACCCCCAGCATCAACTGAAAGGCAATCAAGGCGTGGACACGCTCCGGGCCCATGGGAAATTGCGCGCAGTAAGCCATCAACAACGGCACTGCCGGGGTGATCCAGCCAGGTACGGTTGGGTCGCCGAGCAAATGGTGCGCGAGATAGAGCAAGCCGTTGAGCATCACGACGGCCAGCGCGACCTCAAATGGCATGCCGAGCAATTCGKTCATCAGCGGAATGGCGGCCAGGTCCACGGCACACATCAACAAGCCTTGCAGGTAGTCCGGCAGCTCGAATTTATAGTGAATGAACGGTAACCGGACCTTGAAAGGGCCCAGCGGGATGTAAGGGCTTTCGCTCCGCTGCGCAGGAGTGTTGGACATTGGGTGTACCTGTTTTATTGGTCTTGTAATGGCAGACGCCCGAACCGGCAGGCCGGGCATCGTGGCTTTTCGGGATCAGTAGGCTGCGCGGTAGATTTTTTCGATATCGGTGGCGGTCAGCTTGCGCGGGTTGTTGCGCATCAAACGCTCGATCTTGCTGGCCTCTTCGGCCATCGCCGGGATGGCATCCTCAGGCACGTTGAAGCTGCGCATCCCGGACGGAATCTCCACAGCCGCGCACAGATCCGCCATGGCTTTGACTGCCTGATCCGCCGCATCCTTGTCGTTCAGGTCGGCGACGCGCACGCCCATGGCTTCGGCGATATCACGGAAGCGCTCGACGCAGGCCATCTTGTTCCACTCCATCACATACGGCAGCAGCAACGCGTTGCTGACACCGTGGGCAATGTTGAAACGTCCGCCCAATGGATACGCCAGCGCATGCACTGCGCCCACCCCTGCGTTGCCAAATGCCATGCCGGCCATCAGGCTGGCGGTGGCCATGTCTTCCCGGGCCTGGAGGTTGGACGGATTGGCATAAGCCTTGGGCAGTGCCTTGGCGATCAGCTTGATCGCGCCCAGCGCGATGGCATCGGTGATGGGCGAAGCATTGACCGAAAGATAGGACTCGACCGCATGCACCAGCGCGTCGACACCACTGGCCGCCGTCACACTACGTGGGCAAGTCAGGGTCATGATCGGGCTGACCAGCGCTACGTCGGGCAGCAGGTAGTCGCTGACAATGCCTTTCTTCAACTGCGCTTGCTTGTCAGAAAAGATTGCCACGTTGGTGACTTCCGAACCCGTGCCAGCGGTCGTCGGAATGGCAATCAGCGCAGGACCTTTGCGTTTCACCAGATCGACACCGAACAGTTCGGCCAGCGGGCCTTCATGACCGGCAAACGCCGCGACACCCTTGGCGATGTCGATAGCGCTGCCGCCACCCAGACCGATCAGCCCGTCGTGACCGCCCTCGCGATAGGCGCGAGTGCAGTCCTCGACAATGGCAATTTCAGGCTCCGGTTTGACTTGGTCGAAGATGCCGTAACGACGGCCACCCAGTTGCGCCAGCGCCAGATCGACGGTGCCGGACTTGACCAGGATGGCGTCGGTGACGATCAACGGGTTGTTGACGTTGAGGCGAGTCAGTTCGGCCGCAAGCTGCTCGATAGCGGCTTGACCGGTGATCAATTTGTTGGCGATTTTGAAGGCAGAGATGCTCATCGGGCTCGTCCTGTGTGCGTTGTTTTATTGGAAGACGTGCCGAATGAGATAGCGAAAGGTGTGCCAATTCGCGCAAAGCCTTGTGGCATGGACCTTCTAGCGATTCACAGAAAGTTTGAAGGGAGTTGACCGGTCAGTCTCGATTAGTTTTCTGATCGATTTTATAGGGGTTGATTGAAATCCTAATCAGAATGTTCCCAGCGCTTCATCTTCTGCACCACGGTTGCCTGACTCACGCCCAACGCTTTGGCCGCCAAGCGAGTGGTCTTGTGCACCTGCAACGCGGCACGAATGGCCCCACGCTCGGCGTTCTCCAGCACCTTACGTAGTGGCAGACGGCTGTCGTCAGTTTTCTGCGGATTGAGGTTGAGGATCTCCTCGGGCATATCCAGCGCCTCGATGGTCCCGGTCTGATTGGTCACCACCAGCCGCTCGACGATATTGATCAACTCGCGGATGTTGCCGGGCCAGGCGTACTCGCACATCAGATCGAGGGCTTCGAGGCTCCATTGCACCTGGCGTTGATAACGGACATTGAAGCTGTCGAGGTAGTAATGCAGCAGTGGCGGGATTTCCTCACTGCGCTCGCGCAGCGCCGGAATGTTGATCGGCACCACGTTGAGCCGGTAATACAGGTCGGCGCGAAAACGTCCTTCTGCCACCAACTGTTTGAGGTTGTGGTGGGTGGCGCTGATGATGCGTACATCGACCTCCTTCAGCTCCAGACCACCGACCGGGATGAAGCGGTTTTCTTCGATGACCTTGAGCAGTTTGACCTGCACCGGAAGTGGCAAATCACCGATTTCGTCGAGAAACAACGTGCCGTGGTGTGCCAGTTCCAGTAGGCCGCGTTTGCCCTTCGGGCCCGCGCCTGTGAACGCGCCCGGCGCATAGCCAAACAGCTCGGCTTCGATCAGATTCTCGGGCAGTGCACCGCAGTTGAGCGCGAGAAATGGCTCGCTGGCACGCGGACTGGCGTTGTGGATGAATTGCGCAACGAGGGTCTTGCCGACGCCGGTTTCGCCCTGAAGCAGGACTTTCACCGAGCTACTGGCAACCTGTCGGGCCAAAGCGAAGGCCGGGCCGGAAATTTCCTGATTTGCCATCAGCTGCGAATGCAGGAGGTTGTCTCGCTGGCCAGCATGTAGTTTGGCGGTGCTGTTGCGCAGTTGCTTGAGTTGCTGCAGTTCATCGCGCTCGTGTTTCATGCGCAACAGTTCAGTCATGTCGCGTACCGTGCTGACGACATAGGAAATACGGTGTTGCGGGTCGAGAATCGGAGTGGCGCTGACCAACAATTTCTTGCCCTGACTCAGGCTCTGCATCACCGACACCGGCCGGCCTTCCTGCAACACGCGCAGTGACGCCGATTGCGAGATGACGCCTTCCTTGACGAGTTCCTGCATGGGGCGGCCGATGAGATCAGCACCACTGAGTCCGGTCAGACGCTCATAGGCATGATTGACTTTCAGCGTCATGCCGTCGCCATCGGTGATGTAGACGCCGTCATGCAACGCGTTGAGCAACTCTTCAAAACCGGCGTCGTTGACGTTCACCGAGGGGCTCCGTGCGTGCGTGGGTGGGGGAGGGGTGAAGTCTAAACGTTGTGGCGAGGTGATGCCGAGCGATGTTTGTCCGGCAGGCTTTTATAGAATTGACCGGGCTTTTCGTCCGGATATACCGATTGTAAAAAAGCAAGCCGGGTATGGTTTCCAGCTTTCTTTTTTCAGTAAGTGCCTGGATTTCACAAGCCGTCTTCAGGTTTTTCTGCATATTTAATCCAGGTATCAAGCTCTGTAACCATTTTGTTGACCTCACTGTCTTCCCGTTCCGATGGCCGGATAATTGCGTTCCAGGCGATGTCCAGCCCTTCATTCAGGGCTGCCCACGCAAGCTCCCCACGCTCAAGGCTGGGGGTCACCAAATCGCGTTGCAATATGCTGATTCCGTATCCCGAGCGAACCAGTTCGACGATGGCTTCGATCAACTCCACCGTGATCATACGGCGCGGCAAGATGCTGGCGGGGGCGAAGAACCGATCATATTCCCAACCACTTGCGCGATCAGTTGAGTAGGTCACCAGGTTGTAGGTTTTGAAGTCTTCGGCATAAATGTTTTTCCTTCCTGCAAGGGGATGATCGGTTGCCATGATCGCAATCAAGTCGTCCCGAAAGAGGGGCAGTTTTGCTACACCACTCGGCACCATGCCGTCATCGATAATGGACACATCAAGCCTTCCTTGCATCAGGCTCGCGTAAACGTCATTACGAGGTACGGTCACCAGTGTTATTTCAATGTCTGGCCGAAGGCTCGAGTAATGCTTGATGAATTTCGGAATCCAGCGAAACGGGCCGTAGGAGGTGACGCCCATACGCACAAAAGCCGTTACGCCTCCGGCCATCGATCTGGCTTCAGACTCGGCTTCATTCAGTATCGCAATGATGTCTTTGGCCGCCCGTTCCAGGCGTACGCCGGCAGGGCTGAGTCTCAGTTTTCCGCCTGATCTCTCCGTCAGGCTCACACCTAGCCGCCGCTCGGCTTCGCGTATGCGATGACTGACGGCCGAAGGTGTCAGCCATAAGCGCTCGGCAACCGCCGTTATCGAATCGACTTCCGAGAGGGTTTGCAACATCACAAGGTGATCCAGCGTGAGTCTCATGGCGAGCGACCTGAAAATAATTCACAAAATTGCGTAAAATTATGAGCGTGACTTGATTTTGGTGCCGATGCAATCTGAATCCAGCAGATCCACCGGAGACCAATAAAAATGACTACCCTGCCTTTCACACCTGCGCTAACCCTGGGCGATATCATCGATCTAGAGCGCTACCCTATTAC
>NZ_JBFUKU010000356.1:0-4889 GCF_056400685.1 Pseudomonas sp. P5_A12
GGCCAGATCGGCGGCGGCGAAGTGCATGGTCACGGCGATCATCGGATTGCCATGGCATTCAGCGTTGCATCGCTACGCGCGACTGCACCGATCCGCATCCATGATTGCGCCAACGTCGCGACGTCGTTCCCGAACTTCCTCGCGCTGTGCGCGCAAGTCGGTATCCGGGTTGCTGAAGAGGCTCAGTCGTGATCATCAAGTCGCCAGTCATTACCATCGATGGCCCGAGCGGTTCCGGTAAGGGCACGATCGCCGGGATTCTGGCGAAACGTCTGGGCTGGAACCTTCTGGATTCCGGTGCGCTGTACCGTTTGCTGGCGTTCGCCGCGCACAATCATGGTGTTGATCTGACCAATGAAGAGTTGCTGAAGAAATTGGCCGCTCATCTGGACGTGCAATTCATCGCTGCGACGGACGGTCAGCTGCAGCGAATCATTCTCGAAGGCGACGAAGTCAGCGATGTGATTCGTACGGAAAGTGTCGGTGCCGGCGCGTCCCAGGTCGCGGCATTGCCCGCCGTACGCGAGGCGCTGCTGCAACGCCAGCGTGCTTTTCAGGAAATGCCGGGGCTGGTAGCTGATGGCAGGGATATGGGCACCGTGGTTTTTCCGGACGCGCCTTTGAAGATTTTCCTCACTGCCAGTGCAGAGGAGCGTGCGCGCCGTCGATACTTGCAGTTGAAGGGCAAAGTCGATGGTGTTAGTCTGTCGAGTCTGCTAGATGAGATACGTGTTCGCGATGAGCGTGACACCCRGCGAGCGGTAGCCCCGCTCAAACCGGCGGCTGACGCCATACAGCTGGATTCCACGGAATTATCCATCGATCAGGTGCTGGAACGCATCATGAGCGAGATCGCCATTCGCGATATCGCCGGGTGACCAAGAAGGCCGCAGGGGACCAGTCATAGTCCTGCGGTGGCTTCTTTTAAATGAAACTAACCCATACCGTCTGGGGTGTGGAGATGGGCGTAGTCTTCGCCCTCATCAACAGGAATTAAAATGAGCGAAAGCTTTGCGGAACTCTTTGAAGAAAGCCTAAAAACCCTGAACCTTCAGGCAGGCTCCATCATCACCGGTGTTATCGTTGATATCGATTACCAGGCTCGCTGGGTAACCGTTCACGCTGGCCTGAAGTCTGAAGCACTCATCCCGCTTGAGCAGTTCTACAACGACGCTGGCGAACTGAACATCAACGTCGGTGACGAAGTTCACGTTGCTCTGGACTCGGTTGAAGACGGCTTTGGTGAAACCAAGCTGTCCCGTGAAAAAGCCAAGCGCGCTGAATGCTGGATTGTTCTGGAAGCAGCCTTCGCAGCCGAAGAAGTGGTCAAGGGCGTTATCAACGGTAAGGTTAAAGGCGGCTTCACTGTCGACGTTAACGGCATCCGTGCGTTCCTGCCAGGTTCTCTGGTTGACGTCCGTCCTGTGCGCGATACTACGCACCTGGAAGGCAAAGAGCTGGAATTCAAGGTCATCAAACTCGACCAGAAACGCAACAACGTTGTCGTTTCCCGTCGCAGCGTCCTCGAAGCCGAGAACTCCGCCGAGCGTGAAGCTCTGCTGGAATCCCTGCAGGAAGGTCAGCAAGTCAAAGGTATCGTCAAAAACCTCACCGATTACGGCGCATTCGTCGATCTGGGTGGCGTCGATGGCCTGCTGCACATTACCGACATGGCTTGGAAGCGTATCAAGCATCCTTCCGAAATCGTCAACGTTGGCGACGAGATCGATGTCAAGGTTCTGAAGTACGATCGTGAACGCAATCGTGTTTCCCTGGGCCTCAAGCAGCTGGGCGAAGATCCATGGGTTGCTATCAAAGCCCGTTACCCAGAAAGCACTCGCGTTACCGCTCGTGTAACCAACCTGACCGACTACGGCTGCTTCGCTGAGCTGGAAGAAGGCGTTGAAGGTCTGGTACACGTTTCCGAAATGGACTGGACCAACAAGAACATCCACCCTTCGAAAGTCGTACAAGTCGGCGACGAAGTGGAAGTTATGGTTCTGGACATCGACGAAGAGCGTCGTCGTATCTCCCTCGGCATCAAGCAGTGCAAATCTAACCCATGGGAAGATTTCTCTGGCCAGTTCAACAAGGGCGATAAAATCTCCGGCACCATCAAGTCGATCACCGATTTCGGTATCTTCATTGGTCTGGACGGCGGCATCGACGGTCTGGTTCACCTGTCCGACATCTCCTGGAACGAAGTGGGCGAAGAAGCCGTTCGCCGCTTCAAGAAGGGCGACGAGCTGGACACCGTTATCCTGTCGGTTGACCCAGAGCGTGAGCGCATCTCCCTGGGTATCAAGCAACTGGAAAGCGATCCGTTCTCCGAGTACGTTCAAGAGAACGACAAAGGCGCAATCGTTAAAGGCATCGTGAAAGAAGTTGACGCTAAAGGCGCCATCATCACTCTGGCCGACGATATCGAAGCGACTCTGAAAGCCTCCGAAATCAGCCGTGACCGCGTTGAAGACGCGCGTAACGTTCTGAAAGAAGGCGAAGAAGTAGAAGCCAAGATCATCAGCGTTGACCGTAAGAGCCGCGTAATCCAGCTGTCTATCAAGTCGAAAGACGTTGAAGACGAGAAAGAAGCAATCCAGAGCTTGAAAGACAAGCCTGCTGCTGACGTCGCTGCTGGTCCTACCACTCTGGGCGACCTGTTGCGTGCACAAATGGAAAAACAGAACTAAGTTCTGTCAGACCATAGAAAAAGGGCGACTTCGGTCGCCCTTTTTTGTGCCTGTGATTTGATGGGCGTCGCTGGTGCTTGCGACTGCAATCGTTGTTTGTGAAACCAATATCTGCGGTGCGCTGTCTYTTTCTTTAATCAGATCAATCGTATGTTTGCAGCTAACCTTTGGCTTGAAGTGAACGACAGTCGGGTAGGGTGTCTGGCATAAGGACGTGAATGAACAAGCTCATTGTCGCAATAGCAGTACTGACATTGGCGGGTTGTACTACTAATGCCAAGACTCACGTCGTACGTGGGGTCAGTGGTATCGAGATTGATTGTTCGGGGCTGGGCTCCGGGTGGGAAAAATGCCGCGAGCGTGCGCAAAAGGAGTGTAAGGCGCCGGGGTATAAAGTCCTGGCAAGGTCCGATGATGTGAAGGAAGAAGATGTATTCCCTTTTGGTTTCAATCCTGCGGGATATCTGACACGGACCATGCTGGTGGTCTGTCGTTGAGGTTGATCTGTGTTGTAGCTGTTTGAGATTGGCTGGCTTCCTCGGTAAAGATATGTCAACGCTCAGGCTGTTCAAATTCTTCCGGGCATGCTAAAACCTTTGAAGCGCTTTTCCTAGCTGCTTGAAAAAGAAGGGAAAAATATGACGAAGTCGGAGTTGATAGAACGAATTGTCACCCATCAAGGGCTGCTCTCGTCCAAGGATGTGGAGCTGGCCATCAAGACCATGCTTGAGCAAATGTCACAATGCCTGGCCACTGGGGATCGTATTGAGATCCGTGGGTTTGGCAGTTTCTCTTTGCACTATCGGGCGCCACGGGTTGGGCGTAATCCGAAAACCGGTCAGTCGGTTAGCCTGGATGGAAAGTTCGTTCCGCATTTCAAGCCGGGGAAAGAACTGCGTGATCGTGTGAACGAGGACGAGGAGGAAGGGCTTTGACGGTGGCCGAAATTCTAGGTGGAGCTCATGCATAATTTTAAGCGCGTACTTATGGCATTGTTCGCTTTGTTGCTGATTTTGGCGATCCTGGCTTTTATTCTCGAGAATCAGCAATCGGTTTCCTTGTTGTTTCTCGGTTGGGCGGGGCCGGAACTGCCGGTATCGCTGGTGATAATTCTTGCTTTGCTGATCGGCATGGTTGTAGGCCCGATTCTCGGTTGGCTTCTGGGGCGTATGTCTAGGGCTTCTCGCAAGCGCCTTGTCTGATTGAGACAGGCACGAGGAGCGCGTTGTATTTGCGTCGCAGATTGTCTGTAGCTATTAGTAAAACCAGCACGAAGCTGTAAAATACAGTGTTTTTCCGAGTGGTGGTATATGGCCACTCCGGTTGAGGTTAGCTCTGTCTGAGGCCTCAGCTAGCACGGATGGCTTTGCATTCATGGATTGGGCAGTGGTAGATCGATGGCTGTCAGGAACTCAAGGGTATAGTTTTGCATGAAAACGCTCGTAACCTGCGGCGCTGGATTTATCAGTTCGGTATTCATTCGTCATATCATCCCCAGTAAGAGCGACTCGGTAGTTAACGCCGATAAGCTTGCTTTCGCAGGTAGTCTTGAAACGCCGATCGACGTTAGCCAGAAGCCTCGTTATGTTTTGGAGGAACTTTATTGTCTTGTGGCTTCTACTCGTCAGTCATTTCCCTTGGGTCTCCAATCCTTGCTGATTGAGTGTTTACGTGTCGATTTGTCGAGAGTTGTTGGAGTTTTGCAGAGGTATAGCTCTGCTACTTATGCAGTGTTTTTTTTGATGTTTACTAGTGGGCTATTTTTTTCAAATTTTCGAAGGTTTTCGCGGAATGAAGTTATTATTAATAGCGCGCTTATTTAACAGGTTTGATTAGCGTATATGCGTATTTTGCTGATGTCCCAATATTTTTGGCCGGAGTCATTTGTAATAAATGATTTGGCGATTAAGCTTGCCAGTAAGGGGCATGAAGTTACCGTTGCCACAGGGAAGCCCAATTATCCCGATGGGGATATTTATGACGGTTACAGTGCCAAGGGAGTGCAGTGCGAGCGCTATTCCTCGCTGATCGATGTGGTTCGTGTGCCAGTTTATCCTCGTGGTAAGGGAGGGGCTAAAAAACTGGTATTGAATTACTTGTCATTTGTTGTGATGGGGCTTTGGTATTTCCCTAAACTCCTTAAGGGGAAAAAATTCGATGCGATTATAGTTTTTGCCCCTTCGCCTATTGTCCAGGTAA
>NZ_JBFUKU010000357.1:0-4881 GCF_056400685.1 Pseudomonas sp. P5_A12
GAGCAGCTTCGTGCGACTGATATGATCAGATAGCCAACCGGCAGGGTAAGCGGACAACGTATAAAAAAGCGCCATAACCACCATCACCAGCGGAACCCAGGTGACCGACAGACCTAGCTGCTGCGCCCGTAATACCAGAAACGCCTCGCTGAAACGGGCAAGTGTAAACACCCCTCCAATAATGACGACCCACCAATACCCAGTGGAGAAGTCTTGAAGGACTCTCCAATGAATGGGAGATCGGAATTTGCGCTCGCTGGAGGCATGTACGGGCTCCTTTACTCCAACGAAAATGAGAGCCACCGCTATTGTTGCCGGGATCACTGCAAACCACAGCACAAGCTGGATATCGGCGAGCCATAGCATCAGTAAAATGGCCAGAGCGGGGCCAAGAACAGCCCCTACGGTATCCATCGACTGTCGCAGCCCAAAACAGGCACCACGGATTTCTGGTGGCGACACATCTGCAACCAGGGCATCTCGTGGTGCACCACGAATGCCTTTGCCGATGCGATCCAGAAAGCGTGCGGTAAAGACCACTTCAACCGAGTGTGCCAGAGGAAAAAGCGGTTTGCTCAGAGCGGCTAAACCATATCCAAGCAGCAGCAATCCTTTGCGCCGACCAATAAAGTCGCTGATTGCACCAGAGAATATCTTGACGAGCATCGCGGTCGACTCTGCAATCCCCTCGATCACCCCGACGGTCAATGCACTCGCACCCAACGTAGTGACCATAAACACAGGCAGTAAACTGTGTACCAACTCAGACGATAGATCCATGAATAGGCTGACAAAGCCTAACGCCCAAATCGTGCGTGGTATTCGAGGACGCTCAGCGTTGTTGCGCGGACTTTCGCTACTCATTTTTTCATTCATCAGCGGCATGTTTCGAGTAGCCGACCTACTGCGTCCAAAACGACGTCAGGAGCTTCTCGGTGTGGGACATGATGACAATGTTCAAGAATCAGATATTTCCCGAGTGACTTCGTAAGCCTGGCAATGCGCATGGGATGTAACTCGGACCCGTACTCATCCTGTTCCCCATGTAACGCAAGCAACGGGCAGTGAATCGCGTCGATGGTGTCTTCAATTGTCCACCCGCTGAACGACTCCGAAAGCCAAGTATCCGTCCAGGCGGACAGCACCCACTGCGCTTTATCGCCATGATATTTCTCAAGGCGCACCATTTGCCCGGCCCCTTCAAACTGCACCTTGGCTTCCTTGATACCGCGCAGCGTCTGCTCCTCAACAAACGCTTGTGCAGAAACGGTGATCAATGCAACACAGCTCTGCGGATACAAGGATGCACAACACGCCGCCATCGCACCACCAACGCTATGGCCCATGGCGATAAAGCGGTCGATTTGCAACGCGGATTTGATAACGGCAAAGAAGCGCTCAGCTTCGTCGCGTATGAAATGCATCGGCAAACTGTCAGGGTGTGGATCCGACTGCCCGAAGCCGAGTCGGTCGTAGGCAATTACTTCATGACCCGTTACCTGACAGAGTCGTTCGGGAAAATCTCGCCACAATTCGACACATCCAAGGGAGTCATGAAACAGAATAATCGGCGGTTTGAGCTGACTGCCCTCCTCGCCCGCCGGGAACCAGCGTCGAGTAAACAGCCGCCCATGCGGCGTATCGATCCAAAGCGTTTCAACACTGACAACTGATGACATTGAATTTCTCAACTGATCTTTCAGGCGGGCTGGAGAAAATCTGCTGTTCCACAAATTAGCGCCCTCTCCTGCTCGACCTCTATCGACTCAGTCCAAGTCCACAGAGGCAGGAAACGCGAAGATGTCATTCTGCATTCAACCGGGTCGTGAAATACCGTGATGGCGCAGTTTGCGATAGAGCGTATTGCGGCTGATCCCCAGGCGAGCGGCAACATTGGCGATATGCCAGTGTTGCGCCTCAATCAACGTCAGCAGCGTCTGGCGTTCGGATACGCCAAGCGGATTTTCGGCCAACGCGACTGTCGCAGGTACTGTCGGCAGCAACTCCGCCAAGTCGTCTAGAGTGACACGCCCCTCCAACGACAACGCTACCAGTGTGCGCAGACACGTACGCAGCTGCCGGACATTGCCCGGCCAAGGCTGCGCCAACAAGCGCTCTCTGACGCCCGCCTCCAGCCGGATCCTTGCACCCTTTGTCTCTTCGCGCAGCAGATGGTCGAGCAAGCTACCCTTGTCTGATCGTTCGCGCAGCGGCGGGAGCTGCACGGCGAACCCGGCAACTCGATAGAAAAGATCCTCGCGAAAGCGCCCTTCGGCTACACAGGTGTGAAGATCCTGGTGGCTGGCACTGATGAGGCGTACGTCGAGCGGACTTGCCGTCGCGCCGCCTAGCGGTACGACCTGCCGTTCCTCCAACACACGCAGCAGGCGAGTCTGTAAAGCCAGTGGCATATCGGCGATCTCATCCAGGAATAGAATGCCGCCGTGGGCCTGCTCCAGCTTACCGATCATCCCGTCCTTGCGTGCGCCGGTAAAGCTACCGCCGCGATAACCGAACAACTCGCTTTCGATCAGCGTTTCTGGAATGGCCGCGCAATTGATCGCTACAAAAGGCTGGCACGCTCGTGAACTGGCGCGATGCAGCRCCGCTGCAAAAGCTTCTTTGCCCGTACCGGTTTCCCCCTGTAAAAACACCGGAACGTCACGCTCCAAAACGCGCAGCGCGCGAGCAAAGCCGCGTTGCAGGCGCGGGTCTTCCAGGCACACATGCACGTCGTTGATTTGGGGGGACGCGGGGACAACTAAGGGCATCGGGTGTGTGGGTTCTCGCAGTTGCCCGTAGAACAGGCGTCCATCCACCAGCCGCATTGGCCAACAGACGCTCGGCTGAGTGCTGGCCTGACTCATCACCTGTTCGATAGGTGTTTCCATCAGCATCGTCAGGGATTGCCCGACCACGTCGTCACGGCTGAGGCCCAACAGATCCAGCGCAACTTGATTGACTGAACAGATGTGGGCGCTCTCGTCGAAACTGAGCAGACCTTCACCCAGCAGCCCAACGAAGCCTGCCTCAGGGTGGAAGCGCAGCAAGTATCGCTGCGGATCATGCCCCAAGAAAAAACAACTCTCGATCAACTTGGCTGACAGGTTGGTCAACGCCATGGCCTGGAAGTGTTGCTGAAGACTGTGCTCCTCTCGCACTGAAGAGAGGTTGAGCACGGCAAGCAACTCTCCGCTCGCATCAAATATCGGGCTCGCTGAACAGGTCAAGCCGACGTGCTTGCCCCGGAAGTGTTCATCACGTCGGATGGTGACGTGCTGCCGCTCGACCAGGCAGGTGCCGACACCATTGGTGCCCTCGTAATCCTCGCTCCATACCGAGCCAAGCCACAGCCCGGAACGCTGGAACTCGGCTCGCTCGGATTCGTTGAACACACTGTCGATCGCAACACCGCGAGCATCGGTGAGCAGCACCACGTGGCCGTCACGCCCGAGCTGTTGGTGCAAACTGTTCATCTGCCAGTGCGCCACGTCAATGATGTGTTCCAGTGGCGCACGGTGATCCTGCAAGCGTGGTTGTTCAACCACATTAGGCGCGCGGCGGCTGGCGGGATCGAGCTGATATTGATCCAGGCACCGGCGCCAGGATCGTGTGATGGCCAGGTCAGCAGTTGGGCTGTGGCTGGCGATAGTCCCCTGCACGGCTTGTAGCACTTGCTGTGCATGGGCGTTGATCAAGGCCGGCTTCATTGTTCTTGTTCTCCGCTACGGTCAGGACACGGGGCTGTTTGCAGCTTATATGAAAAGACTGCAACGAGCGCTCTTTGCGCCGCGTGACACTCTGTCATCCGCCATTCCCAGAATCGTGACAGAGTTGCGAATCACAGCCTGAGCAAAGCTGAAGCAGCCGCTCTGGAATGGGGCTTTCGCAAAGATGGCCCGGGCCTTGCTCTGGGGCAAGTTGTTACAAAAACAACAAGAACGGGAGAAGCCCCATGAACATCGCTATCGAAACACCTCTGCAAACGCCAACTGCTCAACTCGCGGCTTGGGTCGAAAACCTCGGCGAGCGTCTCGCCCAACGTGATTTGGACGGCGCGCTGGAATTGTTTGCCAAAGAGTGTCACTGGCGTGACCTGCTACTTTTCAGCTGGAACTTAGTGACCCTGGAAGGCAAGCCTGCCATCCGAGACATGCTCGAAACACGCCTCGACCAGACTCGCCCTGAGAGGTGGAAAGTTGAAGGTGAGGCGACGCTGAATAACGGTGTGCTCGAAGGTTGGATCAGCCTGGAAACCGATGCTGCGCGAGGTAAAGGCTACGTGCGCCTAAAGGAGGGTCTGTGCTGGACGCTGCTGACGACCATGCGCGAGCTCAAAGGCTTTGAAGAACCCAGCGGCCGCCGTCGTCCAATGGGTGCCAATCATGGGCACGCCCATACCGACAAACGCAACTGGCTAGAACGCCGTCGTGATGAAGAAGCTTCGCTAGGCATCACCTCCCAACCTTACTGCCTGATCGTGGGCGGCGGCCAGGGTGGGCTGGGGCTCGCTGCGCGGCTAAAGCGAATGGGCGTGCCAACCCTGATCGTCGACAAGGCTGAGCGTCCTGGCGATCAGTGGCGCGGTCGCTACAAGTCGCTGTGCCTGCACGACCCTGTCTGGTACGACCATTTGCCTTACCTGCCCTTCCCCGATCACTGGCCAGTCTTCACCCCAAAAGACCAGATTGGCGACTGGTTGGAGATGTACACCAAAGTCATGGAGCTCAATTATTGGCCGCGCACAGAATGCGTGAGCGCCAGCTTTGACGAGCAAAGTGGCACGTGGAAGGTTGAAGTGCAGCGCGATGGAGAGCGAGTGACTTTACAGCCTACCCAGTTGATTCTCGCCACCGGCATGTCCGGTGTACCCAATATCCC
>NZ_JBFUKU010000358.1:0-4861 GCF_056400685.1 Pseudomonas sp. P5_A12
TACGGCGGTTCCTGCCTACTGACAAACAACGTAAGCGAGCTTGGTTCCGTTGATGTGTCGCCTGTGGTATCTAAGCGCCCAGACCGGCCCTCGGAGCTTCCGGCTCCTACCTCCTGATGGTCTCGACCCCCGCTACGCGGAGTTTCTGCTTTACGCTCCAACAGAGATCACACCCGACTATCCACTCATGGCAGGTTCAGCCCTTGATTGCTCCGGCTTCGAGCAACTACTACGGCTTCTGCTGACTTCTGTCGCCCATCCCGTCACCTCACGGCGCCGGTAGCACATGGCAGGCTAAACAGATCTCCCAGGGTAATTCGCGCGACCTTCCTGCTTATGCCTGTCGGATCTACGTCACAGCGTTCCGTGCAAGTATTGGGCTTTGAAGATATTGGCCTTCTTACCCCGCTGCACCGCCTAATCCGCTTCCTGTTCGTCAGGCCAGCATTTTGCCTCGGGCTTCCTTCAGATTCGCAGTCACCCGCGACACCCTTGCCTCTGGCTAACACTTCACTGGGCCAGCTCGCGGATAAAACGTGCGCACCCATCAGGATCTGAGGATGGCCACTTCACGGTGAGTTTCCGCGGCCCAAAAGGAACCTCGATGCTGATGGACGTTTGCTGATCGGGCTGGGTTCGGGACTCTAGTTTCATCGGAACGAAAGCGGGCAACKTCGGCGCCTGACGATCACGATAAGCAGGTATCCACTTTCGGACGAGGTTGGCGTTGATGCCGTGGCGCAAGGCTACGCTGGCCATCGACACGCCAGGCTCCAGGCATTCCTGGACGATCTGGGCTTTAAAGGGTTTGGGATAAGAGGTTCGTTGGCGCATGGCAATCCTGACGATAAGGGTGATGGTGTCCACGTATTTTTAAGTGGACACCATCGCCCTTATAGCTGGGATCGGGTAGGTGACTTCGCCGGACGCTTACMAWGWRMYGAAGCAGCCGGCTCGGGGTAGGCCTGGCAATACTAAGAATGGTGAGGCAGTCAGGAAGCTTAAGGCGTCAAAGTTGAGTCAGGCGGAGGCAGGAGAAGCTAGGGTTGGCGAGGTCTACGGTACATCGATATTGGCAAAAGAATTAATACCAACTGAGACGATGACTAAAGCTTCAGGTCGGAGGCGAGATATGAGTGGCTAAGATCTGAAGCCTTTAGCGCATTGGCCATGGGACATATGGATCTCAGTAGAATCAAGATTCGATGGAAAAAGGCTTTCGACTGAAACCAATCTCAAAGATATGCGTAGCCTAGGATCGCTGGTGGACGGATGTGTCCCCTGCGGGAATCGAAACCGCATCTAACCCTTAGGTAGGGCTAGTTCCTCCCGCTCCCCTCTCTTTACTCCCACGCCAGTCAATAGAGGTGTGGAGTACCGTAGACAAGACCTCATTGGCCCTCTTATTAAGTACCTCAGACCAGCGCGCCTTTGAAAATCCATCGAAGCTTCCTCCTCCCACACCTAATAAGGCCTTGAAGAGATAGTTGATATGGCTTGGTCAACGCTTCGCCCGCCAGGGGGTGGCACTGATTAGCGGGCTGGAAAGGACAGCGTATTGTGCATTTCAAAGCGGTGGACAAAAAGGATGAAGTCAGTTCGTACAGCCCCAGCAATCTTCCGCTTTTCATAGGCCGCAAGCTCTTCTGGTGCCTTGGGCTCGGTTTCCTTGGTTGCGCAGTGCCATCGTCTCGACTAGCCGTGAGCTTGTCCTTGATGGACTCAAATCCCTCGTAACAGAGATATGCTCCCCCAATCATGAGCAGCCAGTGAACCGCCGCAGGCAACAGTGCGTTCAACACCAAGGCGCAAGGCACTAGGATTGCTTTGTTTCTCAACGACCCCTTGAATACACGCCAGTAACCTGCTCAGCATTCACCGCCAAGTCATCGCTAAGGACACTCGCAGACTTTTTCGCGGCCACCTTGCTCATGAGGGAGATGTCATCGAGCAGCGTTGCGATGTCATCTAATAGTGCGAACTGGCTGCTGCCGGCCATCTAAGGCTCCTTCCGGTATTTTGCTCCCCGGCCGCTTCAGGCATTCCGGGGCCAATGCTTTCCATACGCTCTCCGTAGGCATCAGAGATGCATCTCGTCATGTGATACGGAAAGCACCTTTACTAGACAATTGACTTACCAGCCGGTTCATCCATGGATGCAGTGAATATTCACGCCCTTGACTGCGCAACGAGATGATTCACTTCATTCCGTGCCTGGAACATTTGACCTGTAAGCCGTCAGAAACGATGTACGGGTGGGTCAACCCGAAATAGAGGTATCAACAGGTGCGATAGTAGATCTCACCTTATCTATCTCTGCCAAGATGACCGAGCTCAGCTTGTGCGGCGACGGATCAAAACTTAACAGCTTCTGCCTGGCACTTGAAATATCAAGATCGCTATTAGGAATTAACTTCTGAAGTTCGGATGCAGCAATTCGAGAGAGACCCAACTCCAAAAACGCGCGCCCGGTATTTGTGCTAACTCCAAGCTCCAAGGCCAACGAAAAATCAAAAATCTCGGGCACCTTGTGCGTGAGACCATTATCATTGAAGATATGTATTAATATATCGTTATAAGCCTTACCCATCTGTACTAATTGAAAACGAACGACATCTTCTATGGTATCAAACGCCTTTTTGATCACCTTACTCGGATCGGCCTCGGCGATACGTTTAACCCTATAATTAGAATCAGCCATGAGATCGAGCTTTTCTTGATTACGTTTCTTCGTGATACGAAGCTTTTCGGATCTGATCTCGTAACTCAAAATAAAGGGGTAGGGTTTACCTTCCATCCATTTCACTGCAATACGGGCAACGTAGCCCCCAAAATTTTTATCAAAACCTTTTATATACCTGAACAATATATTAAAAATTTCTTGGTAGTGACTGAAGGCCGCTCTACCTAGATCCGAGGGGCTTTTAGGTACCACGCTGTCTAAGGTTCCATTGTTGAGGCGCTCAACGAGGTGAGCCATCAACCTGTCCAGCGCGAACAAATCTAATGTCCAGTTTCCTTCTATTACATGCTGAGGCAGCAGTAGCTCTTCAGAGGCCCTATTAGCCGCCTCTTGGATATCCCGGAATTCAAAATAATCTAAAGCCGGGGCGACCCGGATCAGATAATCCGTAACGTCGCCCTGCCGAGCTTTATTCACGAGCATGCCGGCTGATGCAGTTGCATTCCGAGAACGCTCATCCCCTGGCCTGGAATCAAGCTTCCCTTTATTTAACACCGTCAGGACATCCGTAGCATTCTCAGTGACAAACTCAGAAAGCGCGGATCGAATGGTGAATTTGTAGAACGTATCCATGGGCTGCGTACTCCAGGCGTCGTAATCGATGAGGAATACGTTCCCGACTATGTCTTTACCCATGCGCCCTGCTCGACCGGCAAAATTCCAAAGCAGGGCAGGATCCAGCATTACCTTTTCTCCCCGTCCCCTGGCCGGGGTATTTATAAAAACATTGCGAGCAGGAAGATTGATACCCTGAAACAGGGTTGTAGTGCACACCAGGAATTTTATGATACCGGCACGAAATGCTGCCTCAATAGCTTCACGAAGTAGGGATGGCATTTGTCCATAGTGGAAGGCGACTCCCTTCTTAACCATCCCGATCAAGTGATACTCATGGTGTATATGATCTTTAATGAACTCTACCAGCTCATTGGCTCCAGCATCTGCCACATCATCTAAACCTAGAGCAATTGAACCGGCGAGACTTGCCGCCTCGGTAGGCGTCTTTGCATAGACCAGGGATGCACCGCCGCTCCCCAATTCCAATGCGACAGCTGCAAGCTTGCTTTCAACCAAGTCAAGACCGACTTTGCAGGGCATAGTGCCAATAAGAGAGTATCCATGGGCATTGAGCAGCTTGAATTCCAGCTGATTGAGGGCCGGAGTTTTAGATATTACGATGCGGTTTTGCAGCACAGGTGAGACAGTGGTGCTGACTTCCGGAATTCCAGGCATACCTAGGCTTTCCAGTGCATTCGCAAAACCTTGAGCGCCGGGTGCGAGCATCACCACGTGGGTTTTATGATCTCGGGCATAGCATTGCTCAATGCAGTCCTGCAGTATCATCCCCCGGGCGCCATCTGACAAGTTTTGAGCCTCGTCAACAACCACAAAGTTTATCGGAGATGAGGTTATCGAAAGAAGAACTTTAAATCGCTCCTGAGTCAGCACAAAAATTTGTCGAGGCACGCCCTCAAAAGTGGGGATATCTGTGACGCGGATAGTCACGTCACTTGCAAGACGCTCCTTTATTTTCAAATGGACTTCGGACAACAGTGCTCGCGTCGGTGCGATGTAGACAAACACAAAATGTGGAAGCGCCAGCGCATCTCTACACAAGTGTTCGATTACCAGGAATGACTTTCCAGCGGACGTAGGTGCCGATATCGCTAAAGAGCGCCCCTCCTGAAGAGAGTCCCACACCTTACGCTGATAATCGGTAAGAGTAATCGCCGACCCTGCCACCTCAACAGTATTCAGCTGCTCAACAATATTCCTCTGAATCATCCCTAGCAATGTTGAAGGCTTTGTAGAGTGCCGCTTCTCCGCATAAGTCAAACTCGGAAAATTTCCGATCTCTGTCAATATCGTTGCGCACCGTTCAAGTACGCTCGATTCCTGCGAGATCAACATTGCATTAAAAGCAATCGTTTGAGCCAGACTGATATGCAACTCAGAACCAGATTGTGCAAACACTGATGCGCAATATAGCATTTTCCCGATCGCATTCTGATCGGGTATTCCATGCGGCTGCACGACCGAGCCAGGCAGCGCACTGGCAGCACCGCAAGCCTGGAGGTGACCTAGCGCACGTCTGAATTTTTCATTCTGGACAAACCG
>NZ_JBFUKU010000359.1:0-4832 GCF_056400685.1 Pseudomonas sp. P5_A12
GTTTCCGCGCTCAACAGCGTTGGCGCCTTGCGGCCCGGGATCAGTGCGGTGGTGATGACGATGTCAGCCTGCTTGGCGCGTTCGTGCACAGCCAGGGCCTGACGTTGCATCCAGCTGGCGGGCATTGGGCGCGCGTAACCGCCGACGCCGACGGCGCATTCGCGCTCTTCATCGGTTTCGTACGGCACGTCGACGAACTTGGCTCCGAGGGATTCGATTTGTTCCTTCACCGCCGGACGTACGTCCGAGGCCTCGATCACTGCACCCAGACGCTTGGCGGTTGCAATGGCCTGCAAACCTGCCACACCTGCGCCCAGAATCAGCACGCGTGCTGCTTTCACAGTGCCTGCAGCGGTCATCAGCATCGGCATGAAGCGTGGGTAGTGATGAGCGGCCAACAACACGGCTTTATAGCCGGCGATGTTCGCTTGGGAAGACAGCACATCCAGGCTCTGCGCGCGGGAGGTGCGTGGTGCGGCCTCCAGTGCGAAGGCGGTAATACCGCGTTCGGCCAGCTTGGCGATAGTTTCATTGCTGAACGGATTGAGCATGCCCACCACAACGGTGCCGCTTTTAATCAGTGTCAGTTCGCTGTCGCTGGGAGCGACCACCTTGAGAATCAGCTCGGCACCAAACGCATCGTTGGCGCTGCCAATCGTTGCGCCTGCCGCTTCATAAGCACTGTCGACAACACTGGCATTAATGCCGGCGCCGCTTTGCACAGTGACCTTATGACCTTGGCCGATCAGCTTCTTGATGGTTTCCGGGGTTGCAGCAACCCGTGTTTCACCCGTCTGGGTTTCGAGAGGAACACCAATGTGCACGTCAAATCTCCTGCGTGATCTTATTGAGTAAACCCAGGCACTACGGATGGTGCGGCTGGGGCGGCCGATCAGCACGATCCCGCCGAATCAGGGCGGGGCGCGGCATTTTGCAGGCGAACTTTGTGCCCTTCAAGGGATTATGACGGGTGACGGAAAATTAACTACAAGTCACCCCGTGACCGAATGTCGCAAGTAATGGGTTCAACCCCTTGTAGGCCGCGACTTGTAGGAGGTTTTGTTGAAAATTTGGAAATTGCATATCTTTACCGTGAATGAGTCGTCATCGCCCGCCAATAGCGGCTCAAAGCCACGTCGTCAGGCGCTTGTGGGACGTTTGTGCTGCTTTTCAGTACAGTCTGTGGATATGCGACATATAGTTATATCTGTAGGGCTTTTGTTTTATTGACTACGGGGTCAGCTATTGGCTGAGGCCTTTATCCTTCTAGGTTGTAGCTGTGGGCTTGATTGAGTAGCCAGTCACGAAACGCCTTTAAAGAGGCCGATTCCACCTTTCGCTCGGGAATCATCAGGTAATAAGCCTTGATGCTCGACAAGGCTCGAGTGCTGGCAATCACCAGGCGCTTTTCCGCCAATTCACGCTGAATCAGGAACGGTGGAATCAGCGCAATCCCCATGTCGTGCATCGCGGCTTGAGCGAGCATGGAGAATAGCTCGTAGCGCGGTCCTGTCATGTCCCGAGGGATATTCAGATTCTCGGAATTGAACCACTGACGCCAGGCATAAGGACGAGTGGTCTGTTGCAACAGTGGTAGTTCCGCAATTTCAACGGGTGTCAGATTTGTCTTTTTGCCCAGTAGGGCGGGGCTGCATACCKGCATCGGATTTTCTCCCATCAACCTGTGGGACTCGGTCCCTGACCAATCGGCGTCACCGAAGTAAATCGCTGCATCAAAATCGGTGTCTGCGAACAGGAAGGGGCGCGTGCGGTTGGTGAGGTTGACCGTAACTTCCGGGTGCTTGAGTTGAAAGTCTTTAAGTCGTGGGAGTAACCATTGAGTGCCAAAGGTTGGAACCACTGCCAGTTCGATCACGTTGGCGCCCTGTTGCCCCATCACTGACAGCGTGTCCCGCTCCACCGCGTCGAGTTGGGTGGCCACGCGGCGGCTGTAGGAAAGGCCGGCTTCCGTCAGCTTCACCCCGCGTCGCGAGCGTCGGAAAAGTTCGACGCTTAGGAACTCTTCCAGGCTGGCGATCTGTCGGCAAATGGCGCCCTGAGTCAGCGAAAGCTCCAGGGCGGCTTTGGTAAAGCTTTCGTGGCGTGCGGCCGCTTCGAAGCTGATCAGGGCTGTAGTGCTGGGGATTTTCCTACGCATGTACGTCAACCTCACTAATACATCGCATAAAGGCTCTTTTACGATGTTTCGGAGTGAGAAATTAGCACAACAGTATGCAAAATCCTCGTTTGCCGTAATGCCGTACCCGGCCTAGGATCAGTCCACGTAATTTGACCCTGATTCGAGAGGACACACTCATGGGCGGTAAAGCGAGCTTCAACTGGATCGATCCTCTGTTGCTGGATCAACAGCTCACTGAAGAAGAACGCATGATTCGCGACACTGCCGAGCAATTCGCTCAGCAGAAGCTCGCACCGCGCGTTCTTGAAGCTTTCCGCCACGAGAAGACCGACCCGGCGATCTTCCGTGAAATGGGCGAAGTCGGCCTGTTGGGCGCGACTATCCCTGAGCAGTACGGTGGAAGCGGCCTCAACTACGTCAGCTACGGCTTGATTGCTCGTGAAGTCGAGCGTGTCGACTCCGGCTACCGATCGATGATGAGCGTGCAGTCCTCGCTGGTGATGGTGCCGATCAACGAATTCGGCACTGAAGCACAGAAACAAAAGTACCTGCCGAAACTGGCTACCGGTGAGTGGATTGGCTGCTTTGGTCTGACAGAGCCTAACCACGGTTCCGACCCGGGCGCGATGATTACTCGCGCGCGCAAAGTGGAAGGCGGCTACAGCCTGACCGGCAACAAAATGTGGATCACCAACAGTCCGATTGCTGATGTCTTTGTGGTCTGGGCTAAGGATGACGCCGGTGACATCCGCGGTTTCGTTCTGGAGAAGGGCTGGAAAGGCCTGAGCACTCCGGCGATTCACGGCAAGGTCGGCTTGCGTGCGTCCATCACTGGCGAAATCGTCATGGACAATGTGTTTGTCCCTGAAGAGAACATCTTCCCTGACGTCCGTGGTTTGAAGGGGCCGTTTACCTGCCTCAACTCCGCGCGTTATGGCATTTCCTGGGGCGCGTTGGGTGCTGCCGAGTTCTGCTGGCATACTRCTCGCCAATACACCCTGGATCGTCAGCAGTTCGGTCGTCCATTGGCTGCCACTCAGCTGATCCAGAAGAAGCTCGCCGACATGCAGACCGAAATCACCATGGCGCTGCAAGGCTGTCTGCGTCTGGGGCGTATGAAAGACGAAGGCACTGCGGCGGTCGAGATCACTTCGATGATGAAGCGTAACTCTTGCGGCAAGTCCCTGGACATTGCTCGCATGGCGCGTGACATGCTGGGTGGCAACGGTATCTCCGATGAGTTCGGTGTCGCTCGCCATCTGGTCAATCTGGAAGTGGTGAATACCTATGAAGGTACGCATGACGTCCACGCGCTGATACTCGGTCGCGCGCAGACTGGCATCCAGGCGTTCTATTAATAGGAGAACGGCCATGGGCGCGCTTTCGCATCTGCGGGTACTGGATTTATCGCGGGTACTGGCCGGGCCTTGGGCCGGGCAGATTCTTGCGGACCTTGGCGCTGAGGTGATCAAGGTTGAGCGCCCGGGCAATGGTGATGACACGCGTGCCTGGGGGCCTCCTTTTCTTAAAGACGCCTATGGCGAGAACACCAGCGAGGCCGCTTATTACTTGTCGGCCAACCGCAACAAGCAATCGGTCACCATCGACTTCACGCGTCCGGAAGGTCAGAAGTTGGTGCGGGAGTTGGCGGCCAAGTCGGACATCCTGATCGAAAACTTCAAGGTCGGTGGGCTGGCAGCTTACGGGCTGGACTATGAGTCGCTCAAGGCGATCAATCCGAATCTGATTTATTGCTCGATTACGGGGTTTGGTCAGACGGGGCCCTACGCCAAGCGTGCGGGCTATGACTTCATGATTCAGGGCTTGGGTGGCCTGATGAGCCTGACGGGGCGGCCGGAAGGGGATGACGGTGCCGGGCCGGTGAAGGTCGGTGTGGCGCTGACAGACATCTTGACCGGCCTCTACTCGACGGTGGCGATTCTGGCTGCGCTTGCGCACCGGGATCACGACGGTGGCGGCCAGCATATCGACATGGCATTGCTGGATGTCCAGGTCGCATGCCTGGCCAACCAGGCAATGAACTACCTGACGACAGGCAATGCACCGAAGCGCCTGGGTAATGCCCATCCGAACATCGTGCCCTATCAGGACTTTCCTACGGCGGATGGCGACTTCATCCTCACCGTGGGTAACGATGGTCAATTCCGCAAGTTTGCCGAAGTGGCCGGGCAGCCGCAGTGGGCGGATGACCCGCGCTTTGCGACGAATAAGATGCGAGTGGCAAATCGGGCAATTTTGATTCCGCTGATCCGTCAGGCGACGGTGTTCAAGACCACTGCTGAGTGGGTGCTGCAGTTGGAGCAAGCTGGTGTGCCATGTGGTCCGATCAATGATCTGGCGCAGATGTTTGCTGATCCTCAGGTCAAGGCGCGTGGGTTGGCAATTGAGATGCCTCATTCGTTGGCGGGGAGCGTGCCGCAGGTGGCGAGCCCGATTCGTTTGTCCAAGACCCCGGTGGAGTATCGCAATGCTCCTCCGTTGTTGGGCGAACATACGCAGGAGGTTTTGCAGCGCGTGTTGGGCCTGGGGGCTGGTGCGGTAGCTGCTTTCAAAGAGTCRGGGGTGCTTTGAGGGTCGCTTCTATATAGAAGAGGCTGGTTTGCTCCTCTATATAGAGAGGAATCGGGTTGTTTTCCGCCTTTTTGCAAGTTATTGATAGAGAGGCCAAATC
>NZ_JBFUKU010000360.1:0-4813 GCF_056400685.1 Pseudomonas sp. P5_A12
GTTTGAACGGATCGTTCTTGTCCTTGGCCTTGGCGATGTACTTGTCGATGTTCGACACATCGCCAATTTCATCGAGCATGGTCAGAACGGCTTCGTTTGCGCCGCCGTGGGCAGGGCCCCACAGTGCAGCGATGCCGGCGGCGATGCAGGCGAACGGGTTGGCACCCGACGAACCGGCCAGACGAACGGTAGAAGTCGATGCGTTCTGCTCGTGGTCGGCATGGAGGATGAAAATCCGGTCCATGGCCTTGGCGAGTACCGGGCTGATCGGTTTGATCTCGCACGGGGTGTTGAACATCATGTGCAGGAAGTTTTCCGCGTACGTCAGGTCGTTGCGCGGGTACATCATGGGTTGGCCCATGGAGTACTTGTAAACCATCGCTGCCAGCGTCGGCATCTTGGCAACCAGGCGGATCGCGGAAATTTCGCGATGCTGCGGGTTATTGATGTCGAGGGAGTCGTGGTAGAACGCCGAGAGGGCGCCGACTACGCCGCACATGACGGCCATCGGGTGGGCGTCGCGACGGAAGCCGTTGAAGAAGGTCTTCAGCTGCTCGTGAACCATGGTGTGGTTCTTTACGGTGCTGACGAACTGGGCCTTCTGTTCTGCGGTCGGCAATTCGCCGTTGAGCAGCAGATAGCAGGTTTCCAGGTAGTCCGACTTTTCAGCCAGCTGTTCGATCGGGTAACCGCGGTGCAACAGAATGCCGTTGTCGCCGTCGATATAGGTGATCTTCGACTCGCAGGAAGCGGTCGACATGAAACCAGGGTCAAAGGTGAAACGGCCCGTGGCCGTCAGGCCGCGAACGTCGATAACATCGGGACCAACGGTGCCGGTTAAAATGGGCAGCTCGACGGGGGCTGCGCCCTCGATGATCAACTGCGCTTTTTTGTCAGCCATGTGGCCTCCTATTTATGCTTGAAATCATCAGACAGACCCCCCACGCAGGGCCCGCACCACTATAGTGAGATAAATTCGAATGTCAATTTGCCTAAAGTCTTGCTTCTGAAGGCTTTAACCGGACCTTTTCCTCGAAATTGACTGCCGTTTACGCCTTTTGTCCAACTTGTGCAATCAGCTATTAGGGGAAGGTGAACGCGTTGTCATTAGTAGCCTAACTGTCTATACTCGCCCTCCGACCGCCAGGGGCTTTTGGGCCTGCTTTATTGGGGGTCGCACTCCCTGGGTGGTGGGTACCTGACCAGTGCACTCCCCAACAACTTTGCCCTGATTGTTAGGGGCTCTTCAGTGTGAAAAAAAAGCCGTGAATAGCCAACGACCTGTAAACCTAGACCTAAGGACCATCAAACTCCCAGTCACTGCTTACACGTCCATTCTTCACCGGATCTCCGGAATCATCCTCTTTGTCAGCCTGGCCATCATGCTTTATGCATTGGACAAGTCGCTGAGCTCGGAAGAAGGTTTTGGCCAGGTGAAAGCGTGTTTGACCAGTCCGCTAGCCAAGCTAGTGATTTGKGGCATCCTGTCCGCCTTGCTGTATCACCTGGTAGCCGGTGTGCGCCATTTGATCATGGACATGGGCATCGGCGAGTCGCTTGAAGGCGGCAAACTGGGCTCGAAAATCGTTATCGCCGTTTCCGTGGTGGTAATCGTTCTGGCAGGAGTTTGGATATGGTAACTAACGTCACGAACCTGTCGCGTTCGGGCCTCTATGACTGGATGGCGCAACGTGTGTCTGCGGTCGTTCTCGCGGCTTACTTCATTTTCCTGATCGGATACGTCGTTGCCCATCCTGGCCTCGGCTACGCCCAATGGCATGAACTGTTCGCAAGCAACTGGATGCGTATTTTCAGTCTCCTGGCTCTCGTTGCCCTCGGCGCTCACGCCTGGGTCGGCATGTGGACCATCGCGACCGACTACCTGACGCCAATGGCGTTCGGCAAGTCCGCGACTGCAATACGTTTCCTCTTCCAGGCAGTATGCGGCGTCGCGATGTTCGCCTACTTCGTCTGGGGTGTGCAGATTCTTTGGGGTATCTGATTCATGTCTACTACAGTTAATACGCTTTCGTTTGACGCCATCATCATTGGCGGCGGCGGTGCTGGCATGCGCGCTGCTCTGCAGCTGGCACAAGGTGGTCACAAGACTGCCGTGGTTACCAAGGTTTTCCCGACTCGTTCGCACACTGTATCCGCCCAGGGTGGCATCACCTGCGCCATCGCCTCGGCAGATCCGAACGATGACTGGCGCTGGCACATGTACGATACCGTCAAGGGTTCCGACTACATCGGTGACCAGGACGCTATCGAATACATGTGTTCCGTTGGCCCGGAAGCCGTTTTCGAACTCGAGCACATGGGCTTGCCGTTCTCCCGTACCGAACAGGGTCGCATCTATCAGCGCCCGTTCGGCGGTCAGTCGAAAGACTTCGGTAAAGGTGGCCAGGCTGCCCGTACCTGCGCCGCGGCCGACCGTACCGGTCACGCCCTGCTGCACACCCTGTACCAGGCCAACCTCAAGGCCGGCACCGTATTCCTCAATGAATACTACGGCGTCGACCTGGTGAAGAACGAAGATGGTGCCTTTGTCGGCATGATCGTCATCTGCATCGAGACTGGCGAAACTTCCTACGTCCGCGCGAACGCCACCGTTTTGGCGACCGGCGGTGCAGGTCGTATCTACTCGTCCACCACCAACGCCCTGATCAACACCGGTGACGGCGTCGGCATGGCTCTGCGTGCTGGCGTGCCGGTACAAGACATCGAAATGTGGCAGTTCCACCCGACCGGCATCGCCGGCGCCGGTGTACTGGTGACAGAAGGCTGCCGTGGTGAAGGCGGTTACCTGATCAACAAGCACGGCGAGCGTTTCATGGAGCGTTATGCTCCGAACGCCAAAGACCTAGCTGGTCGCGACGTTGTTGCCCGTTCGATGGTTAAAGAAATCATCGCCGGCAACGGTTGCGGTCCGGATGGCGACCACGTAATGCTGAAACTCGATCACCTCGGTGAAGAAGTTCTGCACAGTCGTCTGCCAGGCATCATGGAGCTGTCCAAGACCTTCGCTCACGTCGATCCAGCCGTGGCGCCGATTCCGGTCGTGCCAACCTGCCACTATATGATGGGCGGCGTTGCCACCAACATTCATGGCCAGGCAATCACTCAGGACGCCGACGGCGTTGACCAGATCATTCCTGGTCTGTTCGCCGTAGGCGAAGTGGCGTGCGTATCGGTTCACGGTGCCAACCGTCTGGGCGGCAACTCGCTGCTCGACCTGGTGGTATTCGGCCGCGCCGCCGGTCTGTTCCTTGAACAGACCCTGAAAGAAGGCGTTGATTACGCTCGTCCTCGCCAGTCCGACATCGATGCTGCTCTGGCACGTCTCGATGGCCTGAACTCGCGTACCGAGGGTGAAGACGTCGCTACCCTGCGTAAAGAACTGCAAAGCTGCATGCAGAACTACTTTGGTGTATTCCGTACCGGCGAATACATGCAGAAGGGTATTGCCCAGCTGGCTGATCTGCGTGGCCGTATCGCCAACGTCAAGATCAACGATAAGAGCCAGGCGTTCAACACCRCTCGTATCGAAGCGCTGGAGCTGCAAAACCTGCTGGAAGTGGCCGAAGCTACTGCCATCGCTGCAGAGATCCGCAAAGAGTCCCGCGGTGCTCACGCCCGTGAAGACTTCGAAGACCGCGACGACGAAAACTGGCTGTGCCACACCCTGTACTTCCCGGGTGACAAGCGCGTAACCAAGCGTGCTGTGAACTTCTCGCCGAAGACTGTTCCGACTTTTGAACCTAAGATTCGGACTTATTAAGGGTGGCCGCCATGTTGCAAGTCAGTGTTTATCGCTACAACCCTGATCAGGACGCCGCGCCGTTCATGCAGGAATTCCAGGTCGATACCGGTGGTAAAGACCTGATGGTGCTGGACGTGCTGGCCCTGATCAAAGAGCAGGACGAAGGTTTCTCCTATCGTCGCTCTTGCCGTGAAGGTGTTTGCGGTTCCGACGGCATGAACATCAACGGCAAAAACGGCCTGGCATGCGTCACGCCGCTGTCGTCTGTCGTAAAAGGTAACAAGCTGATTGTTCGTCCGCTGCCAGGTTTGCCGGTTATCCGTGACCTGGTCGTTGATATGAGCATCTTCTACAAGCAATACGAGAAGGTTAAGCCATTCCTGCAGAACGACACGCCGGCTCCGGCCATCGAACGTCTGCAGACCCCGGAAGAGCGTGAAAAGCTTGATGGTCTGTACGAGTGCATCCTGTGCGCTTGCTGCTCGACTTCTTGCCCATCCTTCTGGTGGAACCCGGACAAGTTCCTGGGTCCAGCTGCTCTGCTGCAAGCGTACCGCTTCCTGGCAGACAGCCGCGACACCAAGACTGCCGAGCGTCTGGCTTCGCTGGATGACCCGTTCAGCGTATTCCGCTGCCGCGGGATCATGAACTGCGTCAACGTTTGTCCGAAAGGCCTGAACCCGACTAAGGCCATCGGTCACGTACGTAACATGCTGCTGCAAAGCGGCGTGTGACTCAGCAGTTGTAACCCGGCTGTTGTAAATGTAGTACCGCTGTACCMGTAGATGCTACGGCGCAGGCTTCAACCGGCGCCGTAGTTTTAACCTGAGCAGCAGCTTATAAGGCTGCGGCTCTTATTTTGAAGAAATGAGACAAGCAGGGGCATCCGGGCTGGTACCCGGACTATCAGCGTGATCCTAAGTGGCTTGTTTTGGTCGCTGCATTCGGACTTCTGCAAGTGTGCTCGGTGTCGACGCCGGTGGTGTTCCCCTAACCGAGGGTGACCAAGCATGCAAGAAAGCGTGATGCAGCGCATGTGGAACAGCGCCT
>NZ_JBFUKU010000361.1:0-4809 GCF_056400685.1 Pseudomonas sp. P5_A12
CAGTGCTGGGAAAGAAATAACTGGAGACTATTGTGGCCATCCACGATCAATCCTCGAATGAGCTCCTGATAGTGTTCAGCGGTATTCAGGTCTTGCAGGTCGAAGCTCGCCGACCAATTGATGAACGTCTTGGACTGTCCAGTAAGAGAGGCCAATTTCACGGTGGCCACATAGTTGCCCAGCGGTAATGGGGCCTCCTCGAAGCGGTAGGACAGCGTTGTATTGCGATCATCGACCGATAACAAGCGCTCTCTGACAACAGCTCCATCGGCCAATGTGAGTTTGCGAATACAGCCAACCAATCCATCAGGTTGATTGTCCTCAATGCTGCTTTCGACAATCGAGGGGTGCCATTTTTGGATCTCGCCAAATTTCTTCAACACACTCCAAGCGTGTCCTGCATCGCTGTCCAAGACGGCGGAAAACTCAACCATCGGCATTGTGTATACCCTCAGAAGTTAACTATTTTTAAACACCGACCCTCGGCTCAAATACAGCGCTCGGAGGTGATGAATTGGGCACCTTGCCTGGGCTCTCCATTTGACGATTGAAGAGCTCCGATCCCGACATTGATTCACCGGGATCGGTGGCCGCTCAACCTTCGAACTGGTGATAAACCTTGGCGATGACCTTCCAGGCGCCGTCAATTTTGATCAGGGTCAGGTAGTCGTTGTAATCAGCGCCGATCGCATCCTTCTCCATATCGACACGTACTACGGCTGTCGTTGGTGTGATTGCCAGCACGTCGAGTCGGGTCGTGATTTCTGGGGCGCTGCCGTTCTTCTGAACGAAATCAAATAGATTTTTGATCGGGCCGCCGAGCAGTTCGCCATTAGTGAAACCGTACATCACGGCGTCTTTATGGAAGCTTGCGCAACGCCTTCTGCACTGCCCACACGCAGACCGTCAACGTACTGATTGGCGGTAGCGATGACAGCGTTGTACTCGGAGGTTGGTACTGCCTTGATGTTCTTTGACATGGTTCTCTTCTTTCATTGAGGGCGAGGAACAACACACCTCGCCAGAGGCGATCGAGGGATCACGCGCTCGGGTGGGTGTGGTAAATCTTGCTGACGATCGTCCACTTGCCTTCCACCTTCAGCAGGTTGAAGAAGTCGGTGAAGCGAAATCCCGAAACGTTATCGGTATCGACCCGAGCACTGGCGGCGGTGCCCACGATGTCGATGCGAACGATCGCAGCTTTGGCTTCGGGAGATGGTCGGAAAGAGTTGTCGATCACGTCGTACAGATTCTGGATCGCGCCGCCGACGAGCTTGTCGCCGTCAACGCCAAACATGGTGGCCTGTTCGCTGAACGCAGGCTTCATCAAGGTGCTGTCAGCCTTTGCACCACCGTCGTTGTACTGGTTAAGCACGTCGACGATTGCGTTGTATTCCTGGACGTAAGTTGGATTGCTCATGATGTATTCCTGATTGAATGAATTATCGATGACCGTTAGGTCTAGGTGGGCGCGGCGTGGCCAACCAACGATCACCAATCCTGGCGTGTTGGCGAGATGATCAGATCGTTGACGGTGACGTTTTCCGGTTGGTTGAGCGCGTAAATCACAGCACGGGCGATATCGTCAGGCGCAATGGCAATCCGGTTCAGCTCCTGAGCCGCCTTGCGCCCTTCAGGATCGCTGACCTTGTCCGCCCAGCCGGTATTGATCACGCCGGGGCTGACTGTGTTGACGCGGATGCCATGCTGCACGCCCAACTCCTTTCGCATGGATTCGGTCATGGCCTGGACGAAAAACTTGGTGGCGCTGTAGACACCCGCCGCCGGCCCCACCTGGTGACCTGCAACAGAGTCCATATTGAGAATCTGCCCGGACTTCTGTTCCAACATGAATGGCAGTACCGCAGCAGTAGCGTTGAGGTACCCCCTGATGTTCACATCGATCATCTTTTCCCAATCCTGCACGGCAAGATCGACCCAGTTGGAAAAGAGCATCAGACCGGCGTTGTTGACCAGAATGTCCACGGCGCCGTAGGTGTCGTGTGCAAACTTGGCGAGCGCTTTGGTTTGATCCAGATGGGTAACGTCGGTGGTGAAAGCAACCACGTCGCTACCTGACTCACGCAGTTCTGCAACAAACGCTTCCAGCCCTTTCTGATCGAGTGCTGCCGCTACCACGCGGACGCCCTGTGCGGCGAGTGCACGAGTGGTGGCGGCACCAATGCCGGAAGATGCGCCAGTGACGATGGCAACCTTGTTTTTCAGATAATTCATACTTGAGTACCTCTTGTGCGGCGAAATGCTTTCGCAACGAAGCCTCCCTGCGCCAAGTCGATGCGGGGCAAACTGCTCTTTAGTTGGAGATGGCCGTTGGCCAATCTGTGTAGCCCTTGGCGCCTCCACCGTAGTAACTCTCACGGGGTGCGATGGTCAGCTCGACACCACGACGCAGACGCTCTACAAGGTCTGGGTTGGCAATGAACAAACGGCCGAACGCTACTGCATCAATCCGGCCTTGCGCCCGGCGCTCCAAAGCCATATCCAGGTCATAGTTGTTGTTACCAATGAACGGCCCTTCGAACTGCGCACTCAGCGCGTCCAGATCCACCCCTTCCGGAACGGTGCGAGAAGTGGCGGTTGCGCCTTCGACAAAGTGCAGATAGGCCAGGTTGAACCTGTTCAGCTGCTGAATCAGGTGGCCGTAGGTCGCCATGACGTTGCTGTCAGGGGGCGTATTGCCTGCGTCAGGTGTCACCGGCGAAAGACGGATACCGACCCGATCGCTGCCCCAAATCGCAACCACTGCTTCGGTGACTTCAAGCGTCAGCCGCGTCCGGTTCTCGATACTGCCACCGTACTGGTCAGTGCGCTGATTAGTGGAATCACGCAGGAACTGGTCGAGCAGATAGCTGTTGGCAGAATGGACTTCCACACCATCAAAACCGGCTCGCTTTGCATTTTCTGCCGCATGCCTGTACTGCTCGATGATCCCTGGGATCTCTGAAGTCTCAAGCGCCCGAGGCATGGACACTTCGACCATGCCATTGTTGGTGTAGGTGGTACCTTCGGCCTTGATTGCCGAGGGTGCTACCGGCGCCTCGCCGTTTGGCTGTAACTCGACGCTGGAGAAGCGGCCCACGTGCCAAAGCTGGCTGACGATTTTGCCGCCTGCCGCGTGCACCGCGTCGGTGACTTTTTTCCAGCCTTCCACCTGGTCTTCCGACCAGATCCCCGGCGTCATCGCGTAACCGCGCCCTTGGGCAGAAATGTTCGTGGCCTCGGCGATGATCAAGCCTGCGCCTGCACGCTGGGCGTAATAGGTGGCGTGCAGTTCATTCGGCACCCCGTCTTCTGCCATCCGACTGCGTGTCACCGGAGCCATGACGATACGATTAGCCAGTTGCAAGGCGCCCATCTGTGCGGGCGAGAAAAGGTCGGTGTTATGACTGTTATCAATCATGCTGAATACCTCAAATATTAGACCGGTCGTCTAGTAATCCGGTTAAAAAAAACTCCTCTAGTCCAGCAGGCGTTTACTTGTGATCATTGCGGTTTCAAAAGGCGCTGTGCTGTTCTTGACCTTGACCAACAGCGAAGCGCCAAGCCATAGCTGATACAGCGATTCGGCTAGAGTCACTGCGTCCTGTGTCTGTGAGATGGAACCGTCAGTCATGCCCTGCTCCACACAACGCATGATCCGCTGGATGATCAGCGCAGTGCCTTCTTCCAGCACCGCGCGCATGTCTTCTGACAAGTCGCAAACTTCTGCGCCCAATTTCACCACCAGGCATTTCTCTTCGGGATGATCGAACGCTTGCGTCCTTGCCCAGTAGTGCAGATAGCCCAGCAGCCGCTCGGCTCCGGTTCCTTCTGCGGCCATCACGATATCGACTCGCCCGATGTACTCCTGAAAGTACTCTTCGAGCAGCGCCTGGCCGAATTCTTCTTTCGAGCGGAAGTAGTGATAGAACGACCCTTTGGGTACGCCAGCGGTTGTCAGCACTTGCGACAACCCCACGGCGGTGTAACCCTTGTTGGTCATCAGCGACTTGGCCACATCGATGATGTGCTGTCGCATGTCTTGGATAGGTTTCTTCATGGGGAAGCAGCCTATACAAAAACAGACCGGTCGTCTAGTAACTCGAGCACCCGCCTGACGAACTGACTTGGAGTACTACGCTTTCTGCGCTACCGAATTGATTCTCGAAGGCTCTAGCGAAGCCCTCTCCCACTTGGCTATGACTAATGGTGCAATCGCATTACCAAGTACATTCAAGGTGGTCGTGCCGCTATCGATAATCCTGAAAATGCCCGCGATCAAGGCCACACCTTCCAATGGAAGACCGGCAGAAGCCAATGTCGCAGACAGAATAATGATGGCAAATCCAGGTACTCCGGCAGCACCTTTGGAGGTCAGCACCATCGTGACCACCAGCAGAATCTGCTGAGAAAGCGACAGGTCGATACCATAGAGTTGGGCAACAAAAATCGTAGCCACGCCAAGGAAAATCGACGCTCCATCTAAATTGAACGCATACCCCACCGGCACCACAAAACTGACGATGCGACGAGGGACACCGTAGCTCTCCAGCTTGCTCATCAACTGCGGCATAACCGCTGCCGATGCGGCACTCGAGAACGCAAGAAYTAGCTCATTTCGAAAATACTTGATCAGCTTGAAAATGTTCTCGCCGATCAGATAGCAAATACCGCCAAGTACCACCAACGCAAAGACAATCAGTGCCAGGTAGACCACACCAATCAGCTTGAGCAAGGGTAATAGCGAGGCAAAGCCAAAGGTCGCAACGGTAGCGCCAATCATGCCAAATACGCCTATTGGCGCGTAAG
>NZ_JBFUKU010000362.1:0-4707 GCF_056400685.1 Pseudomonas sp. P5_A12
GTGCAGACCTGACCGCCGAGTACCGATTCCAGCCTGACTTGTGGTGGAGCGGTACCCTGAGTGCAAACCTGGCGAACAACTTCGACAAGTTCAAGTACGACGCCCCCAGCGGCCTGCCCCGTGTGCGTACCGACCTGCGCAAATACGCGACGACTTCGGACGTCACGATGCCAAGCTTCCAGGTGAACAAGGTCAAACAGCTGGACGAGGACCTTTATGGCATGCTCTATGGCGGTTATCTGGAGTCGATGTTCGCCGGTGTCGGTGCTGAAGCGCTGTACCGTCCGATGGGCGAACGCTGGGCCGTGGGTGTGGACACGAACTGGGTCCAGCAGCGCGATTTCAATCAAGGCTTTGGCCTGCGTGACTACAATACGATCACCGGCAATGCCACCCTTTACTACCGCAGCTCCTTCCAGGACATCCTCGGCGCTGTCAGTGTCGGGCGCTACCTGGCCAAGGACATTGGGGTCACCGTGGACCTGTCCCGCGAGTTCAACAATGGCGTGCGCTTCGGTGGCTGGGTGACGGTCACCGATGCCACCAAAGAAGAATATGGCGAGGGTAGTTTCGGCAAAGGCATCTACTTCTCGATCCCCTTCGACGAATTGATGGTCAAGTCCACTACCGGTCGGGCCAATATGGTCTGGTCACCGCTGACGCGTGACGGCGGTGCCGCGCTTTCCCGCAGCTACTCGCTGTACTCCCTGACGGAGCGTCGCAACATTGACCTCTTCTACAACAACTTCTACAAGATCACCGAATGAAGCAGCAAATGATGCGCGCCCTGCCCAAGCTGGCTTTTTTCGTGATCTTGTTGGTGTTGTGCTATGCCGGCTTGCGCAACGAGCCGGTGCCGCAGGCGTTTAATGAACAGGACAAGTTGCATCATTGGGCAGGTTTCTTTTGCGTGACCTTTAGTGCCTATCTGGCTTTCCCCCGAACCCGGCTGTTCTGGTTGCTGTTGTGGCCGCTGCTGGGTTCGATGGTCATTGAGCTGGAGCAAAGTTTTCAGCCGCTGCGCAKCGCATCCTGGGGTGACATGGTCGCCAATGCCACGGGTGTTTTGTTTGGTTTGGTGGCTATTCTGGTGTGGCGTGGGCGCCAGAATGCGAAGCTCAAGAAAGCCTCTCTGCTGACGTAATTCACGGGTAGACGCAAAGGCGGGTCGCGGCAGGAATGGCAGTCACCTGTCATCCTCCGCACAGATTCGTTTGTGCAGAATTAACCGTACGGGTCCTGCCTTGGGGTTAACGCCGAAGCGGCGTTATGAGATAGGGATGCATCGGTCACTCACGCGGTCACACCAGGGCAGCAGCCCCACTCTGGCGCACCAGTCGCTCAATGAAGAATTCCAGATGTCCCCGCGGGCGGGCCTGCAAAGGCCAGCGATTAACTTTGCGCGCGAGGGCGTTGAATGCAACGGCGCCTTTGGAGCGTGGGTAAGCCGCATGGAACGCACACTGGTTCTGCAATGCCGCCACCATGTTTGCGTCGTAAAGCACGGCACCGGCATAGTCCAAGAAGACGTCAAGAGAGGTATAGGTCATATTGGTGAGCTTGCTGAACAGACTGCAACCTTGCTGCTTGGTGCGCACCCTATTGGCCACTACCCGGAAGCGGTCTATGCCGTAGTCGCGATTAAGAGCGCTGATGAGGGCATAGGCACTCGCGACCGAGATCGGATCGTCGCAGACCACCACCAGCACTTCCTGCGCCGCGCGGACAAAGTTGATGACCAATTCACCTAATCCGGCCGCGGTGTCGATGACCAATACATCGAGATCATCCTCTATATCGCTGAAGGCATGGATCAGTCCGGCATAGTGCGCGGTGGTCAGCTGAATTGTGTTCTGTTTGCCGGAAGTGGCCGGGACGATACGGATACCACCGGGGCCTTGAAGTACCACATCACGCAGTTCGCAGCGTCCTTCGAGCACGTCGATGATGGTCTGTTGGAGGGGGATTCCGAGTGAGATGTTGACATTTGACAGGCTTAGATCGCCATCCAGCAATATGACGCGTCGGCCAAGTTTAGCCAGAGCCAGCGACAGGTTTACAGCCACCGTCGTCTTGCCTACACCACCTTTGCCACTGGTTACCGCGATAACCTGAACGGGATCCCTGCTGTCCATGTCGATCTCACTTCGTATGATTTGACAGCTATTTAGTTGGATTAAGCCGCGATACTCCGCAATCGAGTGTTTGCACATGCAAAGCGCTGGAACCAACAAGCCAGCCTTTGACTGGCGACCGGTCACTGCCCACTGGCTCGAAAAGCTTACTAACCGTACTAATAGATATCTTTTGACAGGAGCGTGAAGGGGGTTTTGACCAGGATCTTCAAATCAAGCCACAAGGACCAGTTGTTGATGTACGCAAGGTCCATCTCGACACGCTGTTGCATCTTGCTGATTGTTTCGGTTTCACCCCGACAGCCGCTAATCTGGGCGAGCCCGGTAATCCCTGGCTTAATCCGGTGGCGCGCCATGTAGGCACTGATTTTCCCAGTGTAGTAGTCATTATGGGCGACGGCATGAGGGCGAGGCCCAACGAGTGCCATATGACCTTGCAACACATTGAAAAACTGAGGCAATTCATCGATAGAGGTGCGTCTTATGAAACGCCCCACTGCGGTAATCCGCGAATCTTGACGACCAGCCTGCTGGACATGCTTGTCATCATGGACATGCATGGAACGGAATTTCCAAACCTTGATGACTTTGCCATTCCAGCCATGACGCTTCTGTTTGAAAAGAATGGGGCCCGGGGACGAGAGTTTCACCGCGATGGCAATTGCCAGCAGGATTGGACTGAAGCAGATAAGTGCCAGGAGCGCCAGGCTACGGTCCAGTATCGCCTTACTCAACGCTGCGGTTGGGTAGCTGGTCAGCGGGCTTTCATTGAGATGAATGGCGGGTAAACCGTTTACTTCACTGATTGAGTGATTAAGAAGCGTCATGTTGTTCAGATCGGGAACCCAGACGACATCGACATTCATATCAAGAAGGTCGATATACAACGCTTCGATTTTCTGTGCTTCACTCAGGGAAAGGGCAATATACAAGCGCCGAATATCATGCACTCTGATCAGCGTACGCAACTCTTCCAACTGACCCACGACTCTGGACGAGTGGATAGCAGGCAAGTTGTCAGGTGCCACACTGACAAGGCCGATCAATGGTGAATATGGCCGCTGGGAAAATGTGTCTGCCAGTTGCAGTGCCACTCCATTGGTGCCAATGATCAATGTATTGATATTACGATTCAGTTCGCGATGATAGCGTCTTGAAAATGCATGCGCCGGAATATAAAGCAGAGCCTGCAACCCATACCCCAACACGGCCCAGGTTATGATTACTTCACGGGAAAATAGCTCGCCGGTTTTACTGAGGAAGCCGATGCTTGTCATACCTGCCAAAGTAATCAACCAGCCGACGAGAAGCCTCATCAGACCGCTCAGATAGCCATGCTGTTTATGAAAGACCTGCATCAGTGTATAGGAAGGCACGGAGCCCAGAAGAAACAGGACTGCAAGGACTCGRTAATGAGAACCGACTTCCCCAGTCTGGTTATAGGCAAGCACAAACAACAAAGCAATAGCCAAGCCTGTTCCAACGGCCCACTGCCCCCAAAAGGTAAGCCCTTTTGCTACCGCTTTTCGGTCTATACGAGTATGTACCATAGGACAATCCCTGTAGTGTTTACTTTGCCTATGTGGACAGCTTTAAATAGCAGGCTACACACGCTCGCCCACGCTTTACTTCTGTCATATAGCTAAAACAGAAAGCTGTTTTTTTGCCGATACCATAACGCAGGGTTGAAATGACAACCTGACGCGACCTGCTCGACTGGCTTGGTATTCAAGACGCCAGCCTGCATTTCATTGGTTTGGTGTATTTTTAACGGCACATAGCAGGCACAGAGGCACCTTTATGACAGGGTGATACTAAAGAATTTTTTTTTGCTGCATCTGACAAATTATAACAACAGCACCTAAAACGGCCATTTGTTATAAATGGTCAGGCTTTTTGATGGCTTTTTGATGGCACACGTGATTGTTATAAATTGACTGCCGGCGACGCAAGAAGGAAGGCGCACTAAAGTAAAGAAATTTCTGGTTTTGTTTTTAGAGGATTAACCGCATTTATTGTAATTGGTGTGCGCGGTATTTCCAGGCTAGCGAATTGCTTTTACTTTTTGAACCAGGCAATAACCGCGATTTCGCACGGAGCGGATCAGGCGCTCTCCGTTGGCGGCAGCGCTGAATTTATCTTGCAGCCTACTCAAGCACATCTCAAGGCCGCGGTAATTCTCAGGATCCCTATTGATAGCCTGGATCAGTTCTACCTTGCTGGATACCCGCTGCTCATTGAACAGCAGATGTTTGATCAAGAGAGACTCAATGCCGGTGAGTGCAATTTCCCTCCCCTGACTGGAGAGTATCCGGCCATCGAACCACCATGTTTCAGGCATAGGGCGAATGACCTGAGTTTGCTCTACTCGTTCCGGGCTATATTTTATGAGACCGAGCTGGGAGAAGCGTCGAGGACTCGGTGATTTGAGATTTTTATTCGCCAGGTAATCCGGCCGGAAAACAAAAAGCCTTCTTTTAATCTGACTGTTATCTAGCGCCATTCTAGTCATGTCAAACTGAACCTTTTTCTGTGAATGCCTTGGGTAGGGAGTAATAGTCCCCCTGAAAAC
>NZ_JBFUKU010000363.1:0-4705 GCF_056400685.1 Pseudomonas sp. P5_A12
GTGGGTGATCGCGCCGGTTTCTTCCTGACGAGTAATCTGTCGACCCAACACGTCGTAGCGATATTTGCGTTGGCCGCCGTCCGGCAGGCGTTCTTCCAGCAATTGGCCGAGGTTGTTCCAGCCCAGTTGATGGCGGCTGCCATCAGGATGACGAATCTCCAACAGGCGACCCTGTCGGTCGTAGCTGTAGTGGGTTTCGTTGCCATGAGGATCAGTTTGTTGGGTGATATCGCCCTGTCGATTGCGTTCGTACTTCCAGCGCGCTCTACCTCGTTGCACATCGATGAGTTGACCATCGTAGTAGTTGTAGCGAGTCGGTTCATCTTCTGGGGGAATAACCGCAATCAAACGCCCGGCATCGGTGTATTGGTATTCGGTGACGGCACCCATCGCGTCTTTTTCAGCGATCAGGCGACCTTCGTCGTCATAAGCTCTTTGCGTTTGTGCGCCGTCGGGCACGGTCTCGCTGATCAGTCGAGCATTTTCGTCATGCACGTAAACCTGCTCGCTGCCATCGGCGTTGAGCACGGTCACCGTGCCCTTGTCGTCCCACACATAACGCGTTTCAAGCTGCGAATAACTCGCCCAGTGGCGGATGCAGCGCGCCAATTTTCCTTCGCGTTCCCACTCCCAGAAGAAGCTGGCGCCACCCGCCAGTTGACGCTCGAGAATGACGTGTTGATCGTTGTAGCGATAATGCTCGCGCTCCCCGGCAGCATTGGTGGCACTGACGAGTTGATTGCACTCGTTGTAGTGATAGGTGACCAGGGTTTGCACGGTTTGCCATGGATTCTGGCGCCCACCGCGATCATCGTACTCGGCACATTGCTGCTGGAAGTCGACCGCTGATATGTGGCGGTCGTCATAGCGCAGTAACAAGGCGCGACCAGCGCCGTTGTCGATGCGCTGAATGCGTCCAACCAGGTCATAGTTGATGTGCAACTGGTTTTCGTAGGCATCACTGATGGTGTTCAGACGCCCGGCACGGAAATGGTAAAACCGCGTTTTGGGGCCAGCCTGAGTCAGGATCAGTTCACCTGGCGCATCACCAAGATAAATGGCCGCTTCGGCCAGGCTGTTGGTGATGGCCGGACGTTGTTCGGTCGGCATTGGAAATCGGGTCTGACGGTTTTCATTGTCAGTCCACAGCACGCCTTCATCGTCCAGGTGCAGGTGATGGGACAGTGAATGGCTCCAGCCATAGCCGAAACGACTGTCGATTTCCACCGCACTGCTGCGGTAAAGACGCGTCCATTCCAGCGGCAAGAGGCCGCCGAGTTCGCCATCCGTGAGCGTCAGCAGTTCCTCGCCGGTCACCATCGACACGGGATCGCCATTAGTGCAGGTTTTGTTAACGCACTGCGCAGGCTGGTCTGCGGGGGTTTTCGACTGGTCAGGAGCGTTGTCGACAGGCTCTTTTTGTTCGATGCGTGTGGTGTTGTCCTTTTTTCCGCGCGCATGAATCTGCGCGTCGGTCTCCACTTTTCCGTCTGTAACCTTGGGCTTTTTCTTGGGGGCTGTTGCCGTGGTTGCGGGCTTGGGGGCGGCGATTTCGACGCTGGCTTTGCGTGCCTGATTGACCGCTGAATTGCCGGTGAGCAGCAAGGGTTTGGCGGCTTCAGTGTGGGTTGCGGAATTTTGCTTGCTGATCTTCATCAGCATGGAGGTGAAGTCCTCGATCAGTGTCAGCACCTTGCCACTGTTTTGCGTGGCTTTCAGTGCCTTGGCGCCGACACGTGCTGCCAAGCCGAGACCACCGGTCAAAACAACGCCGAACAGAATAAACAACAGGACTTCAGTGGTCAGTTCAGACAGCACTTCTGTGCAGGTCTGCGGAGGCAGCATTTTGACCCACGCCATGATTGCGGCCATGTAGATCCACATCAATGGCTCGTCACTGGCGATCAGCAAGGCGGTGTGAATGGCTTCCGCCGAGGCGTCGTAGATGCGCTTGATTTCTTCCTCGGTGAAGAAGTTCTTCAGCCTTTCATAATGATCTCGAGGATGCGCAACGAGGTTGTAGAGGCTTTTGATATCGCTCCACAAACCCATGATCGCTTTCCCGAAGCCTTTCCAGGCGGCTTCCAGTTCCTGCATGGCGCGGCCAGCCAAGGACGCGCTGTTGTGCGCTTGCCACAGTGGCAAAAAGTCGGTGGTCCACTGGGTTTGTAGCCAGCCGCTCAAATCGCCGATCACGTCCTGATAGGAATTGAACAGCGTGTCGATTTGAGCGGGAGTGGGGTTTGGGAAAAAGGTGATTTTGTACTGCTGGTTTGGGGTGAGGTCCGCAACTTCAAGAATCCCGCCAGGACCAATCGTTGCGGTAATAGCCTTGCCGATCTCATTTTTGCCGAACAGCTTGCCGTCGGCCACAGGCGCCAACCGGACCGGTGTATTGCCGATAGGGACAAAACGCGCCGACTCGAAACTGTGAACCAGTTTGAGCTTGCCGTTGGCTGGGCAGTTTGTGTAAAGGTCGACTTGCTTTTTGCTGTCCTTGTCCTGAATGCCGACTTCGTCACCGACCTGAAATTGTTGTTCCGCATCCAGGGCGCCGCCATACCAGGCTTCTGCATGGCTGCGGTAGTCAGCCATACACTTTTTGAAATCACTGATGATGACCTGAGCATCGGGTTGTTTTGCTGTGAGGGTCCCACCAATGGAACCCATCAAAATGCTCATACGGTCACCTCTTTTTCCAAGTGGGCTTTCAGTCGCCCTGTGTAGTTTTCTTCCGTGAGTGGGGTGCGTTTTACAAAGCGCGTCACCTTTTGCTGCAAGTTGGATTCAGGGAACGAGAAATACAGCGCGGCGTGATCCTCCTTCAGCCACTGCATCATGTTGCCGACCACGGTTGAGGGGTTTTTCGTAGTCAGGCCATCAAGCAGCCCCTTAGGCACTTCCCACCAAGGCCAATCCTTCGCCTTCGGCACCACCCGTGAGCCAACCTCCAGGCGCGTCCCATTAATCAGATACCGATCAAACACCGGCAGCACTTCACCCGCCGCATCACCCAACCCTTGCAGAATCGGGAAGATATGCCGCCCATCCCAGAACCGGAAAAACACCTCGGTGCCATCGGGCATGCGCACTTGGGTCAGGCTGCGAAGGTGTTCGAGCACCACGTCCGGCTCGCTGGTTGAGACGGCGAGCCACCCCCAGTCCTGCGCATGCGTTTCGGCGATCCACGGTAGAAAGCGGGAGTCGGGTTTCAGCTCGATGAGGTAGGGCATGACCTGTTGCCAGCCCGCGTAGGGTGTTCCACCCCAGATCGGAGTCGCCTGGGTTGTTGGCTCATTCTGATAAAGCGTCTTGAGCGCACCGGCATCGCTGGTGGCGCTGACGATCAGATACAGATGTTCATGGGGCTGCAATTGCTGTTCAGCCAACCACGCCTGCGGAGTCAAAAGATCAGACCTTGCAAGGACAGCACCTGTAAATCGCTGGATAAGCCTTCGAAAGTCAGGGCAAAGTGAGTCTGAATGGCCGGCGCGAACATCCCTTGTTCCTCGTGCAGTGCTGCGACGTGCGCCAATAGCCGAAGAAGGCATCAGCAGACGCAAAAATTCTGAAAGGGCGAAAACAACATCGACCAGCAGGGCTGGCCGATGCTTGAGACGGTCGGCCTTGGTCAGGCGACCGGCAGACGCCAGTCATCGGAACCCGAAGTACCGGATACTTCGTGGGTCCAGGTGATTTTGCGGTAAGTGAATTGCACTTCTTCCAGGTGCGTGAAGTGCGAGTTCGACGGGTCCTGGCAGTTGTGCATTTTGTTGTTGATGGCGACGATGATCGCGTCTTCCAGTTTGGTGGTGTAGTAGTGCTCTTGGGTACCTTGAGCCGAAGTGCGGTACCACTGGATAACGATTTCGCTCATGCGCTCGCCGGAGGTCAAAGCCGCTTGCAGCAGTGGCGAGGACTTGTCATAGACCTTGGTGATCACCACTGGCTTGTGCACGCGCTGACCGGTCGGTTGGCCGGATTGCGGGTCACGCGGGATGATCACGTCGTGGCTGAACGCCTGAACCATGACCTGGTCTTCGTGGCCTTCCTGGTAAGTGTTGCCCACCGAGTCGGCGGTGAACGCGCCGGCGGTGATCAAACCTTGTTTTTCGCCGGTGACGGACATGTACGCGGGTGTAGCCATGGATGTGCTCCTTGCTAAAAAATTGAGAGTGCCCGGGAGGCGGTATCGCCCGGTGGGTGCCAGACTATTATCAAGGTCCATGCCACAAACGGCTAAAACCATATAGATCAATGAGTTGGCGGTTATTTTCGACAGTTGGAAGATTTGTAGGTGAAGAACCCCAAAGAATGTGCGCAAGTACTTGCACACCGCTGCGCAACTTCTTGCGCACTCGGCTGGAGGGCCCGCCTGGCCGGGCGATCAGCATCTCTGTGGGACAGTTCTGTAGGATAGGTGTGCAACTTCTTGCGCATAACGGCTTTGCGCCATCCTTCAAAGACAACCTGCACCCGGTGCAACGAATCGACCGGCCGCAGGGTCCATAAAAGCAGCGCCGTCGAGCGTCCGAACAACCCTGAACCGGAGTGAGAACGACATGAAAATCCTGATGGTTTTAACGTCCCACGATCAATTGGGTGACACGGGTAAGAAAACCGGCTTCTGGCTGGAAGAATTCGCTGCGCCGTATTACGCCTTCAAGGACGCCGGTGCTCAACTGACCCTGGCCTCGCCCAAGGG
>NZ_JBFUKU010000364.1:0-4677 GCF_056400685.1 Pseudomonas sp. P5_A12
CRGTTGCAGGACGACCAGCCGTGTCCGGTTTGCGGCAGCCCCGACCACCCCTATCATCAGCCCGAAGCCCTGCTGCAAAGCCTCGGTCGCCATGATGAAAGCGAGCAGGCCAACGCGCAGAAAGCCGTCGACCAGTTGAAAGAAAAACTCACTGACCTGCGTGCAGAAGTAGGCGGCTTGATCGCTCAGCAAAAAGAGCTGTTACAGCAGCAAGAGCAACTCGCCACCCAGCAACAAGCCCTGACGCCAAGCCTCGAAGCCCATCCGTTGTCGACGCAATTAATGGCTCAGGACGCGAACAAACGCGATGCCTGGCTCGCGCAGCAAAACATTCAGTTGAACCAGAGCATCAGCCAGGACGAACTTCGCCAAACCGCCCTGCTGACCTTGCAACAGGACGCCGCGCGCCTTCAGCAACAGCTGCGCAGTGCCGAAACCGCAAGCCAGCAAACAGCGCAGCACTTGAGTAATCAGCAACGCGAGTTGAGCAGCGACCGTCAACGTCTGGATGAAGAACTGACCGCGTTCAGCACCCTGCTCCCGAGCGACACGCTGCAGGCTTTGCGCAACGAGCCCGCCGCGACGTTCATGCAGCTCGACCAGCAGATTGCCCAGCGTCTGGAACAACTCGACCAGCAACGCGATGAACTCAGCGAACAGCTGCAACGTCAGCAGGCGCTGGAGAAAGAACAGGACCGTCAACACACCCGCGCTCAACAACTGGACGCCGCCCGACAGCAGTTCGATGCCCTCGCCGAGCAACAGCAGGCCTGTCAGCAAACCCTGGCTCAATGGTTGGGCGAGCACGCCAGTGCCGAGCAATGGCAGCAACAACTCGATCACGCCGTCGAACAGGCACGCAATGCCGAATCGACGGCCAATCAGGAACTACAAACCGTACGCACGCGCCTGGTGCAACTGGCGGCCGAACTCAAGGCCCGACAGGAACGCTCGCAGGCACTGGAAACCGAAGACCGCGAGTTGAGCCGCAAGATTGCCGATTGGCGCGCGCAGCATCCGGAGCTGGATGACGGTGGTCTCGACGCATTGCTGAGCGTCGACGATCAACAGCTCAGCGAACTGCGCCAGCAATTGCAACACAGCGAAAAAGCCATCGAACAGGCCAAGGTCTTGTTGCAGGAACGGGACAAGCGCCTGCTGAGCCACCAGGCGCAGCACAACGGTAATCTCGATGCTGAACAACTGGCCACCGCGCTGACCGAACTGCAAAACCTGTTTGTTGCCAGCGAACACCGCTGCGCCGAACTGCGCGCCGAACAGGCCGAGGATCAGCGCCGGCAGAATGCCAATCAGGCCCTGGCCCAACAGATCGCCGACGCCTACACCGAGTACCAGCGCTGGGCGCGTTTGAATGCTTTGATTGGTTCGGCCACCGGCGACACCTTCCGCAAGATCGCCCAAGCCTACAACCTCGACCTGCTGGTGCATCACGCCAACGTACAATTGCGGCAATTGGTACGACGCTATCGTCTGAAACGCGGCGGCAGCATGCTGGGGTTACTGGTGATGGACACCGAGATGGGCGATGAGCTGCGTTCGGTGCATTCGTTGTCGGGCGGCGAAACGTTCCTGGTGTCACTGGCGCTGGCCCTGGGCTTGGCATCAATGGCGTCGAGCACGCTGAAAATCGAATCGCTGTTCATCGACGAGGGCTTCGGCAGCCTCGATCCGGAATCCCTGCAACTGGCTATGGACGCACTGGACGGCCTGCAAGCTCAGGGCCGCAAAGTGGCGGTGATTTCCCATGTGCAGGAAATGCATGAACGGATTCCGGTGCAGATTCAGGTTCGTCGCCAAGGCAATGGCCTGAGTACCCTGGAGGTGAAATGAATACGCTGTATTCTTTCCGCCGCTGCCCATACGCCATGCGTGCGCGCATGGCCCTGCGCTACTCGGGCGTGCCGGTGAACATCGTCGAAGTCAGCCTCAGGGCTAAACCGGCAGAGATGCTGGCGTTATCGAGCAAAGGCACGGTACCGGTGCTGAACGCTGATGGCCGGGTGATTGATGAAAGCCTGGCAATCATGAAGTGGGCGTTGGCGCAAAACGATCCGCAGGACTGGTTGCTCAAGGATGATCCCGCCGGACAAGCGCACATCGCGGCGCTGATCGAGTCGAACGATCAGACCTTCAAAGTGCATTTGAATCGCTACAAATACGCCGAACGTTATCCCGAGCAACCGATGGAGGTTTATCGGGCCGAAGGCGAGGAGTTTTTGCGCCAGCTTGAAGAGTTACTGGAAGGACGCGATTACTTGCTGGCGGCGCATCCAAGCCTGGCGGATATAGCGCTGATGCCGTTCGTGCGGCAGTTTGCGCATGTGGATCGCGAGTGGTTTGCGCAGACGCCTTATGTGCGGTTGCAGGACTGGTTGCAGCGGTTTCTGGAATCGGATTTGTTTACTGGCGTAATGCAGAAGTAACGGCATCGATCCCTGTAGCAGCTGACGAAGCCTGCTGCTACAAGGGTGCGTCGCGCGATGCATCAGGCAAACACTTCACACATCTGCAACACCGTGCAATCCACCTGGAACGGCCCGAAGAAATCGTGCTGGCGTTTAATGGGCGGATTGCCCGCCAGCAACCCGAGCGCCTTCTGCGTTTCAATATTCCGTGCGAGGCTGTGGTTGGCTTCGATGGTGCGAGCCACGGAGCCCGCCGAGCCCTGCCCGATGCCCAGCAACGAAGAGCCGTTGGTGATGAACGCCAGGAAGGCAATCACCCAGAGTTTGCGCCCTCTCATGCCCCGACCACTCCCACCAGTTCTGCATGCTCGCTCCCCGCGTTATGGGCGCGGTGTTCGAACTGGATGGCGGGATAAGCGACTTGAATCGGTGAATCTACGGTGCGCTGCGATTGAGCCGAAAGGCTGACGACCAGCACCAGGATCACGTAGAGACCGATGGCCAGGTAGGCGCCGTGTTTGGCAGAAGTGAGGATTGAGCTGGCCATGGTGTTCTCCGTGGGCATGTTTCGATGCCCACAGAATCAATCAAAAAAGCTGTGGCAACCACTCAGGGTTATCCATAGTGACCATCAACTTCGTTGATCATTAAGCCAGTCGATTTCAATCTTCGATAAAACACATCATGCGTTCGCATGTGATATCAAGGCGTGCCCGATGGCACTGTAATGCTGTCATAAACGCGTTATGCAGGAGCGACATCACTCAGGTTTTTCGAAGCTTTTCAGCTTGATCGACGCAAGTGACTTCGCTCCTGCATAAAAGGTGCAGGGTTTGAATTTCAGGCTTGGGTTTTGTGATCCAGGGCGGCGTAGAACTTGGCGCTCTGCTGCAGGTATTTCTGGGTGTAGCTCTGGGCGTGGGATTTTTTGTCGCTGATTTCGACGTTTGCACTGGCTGGCAGGGCAACGGAGGCAGAGATTGCAGAAGCGGCGATGACAGAGAAGAGATTGAAGTTCATGGCGGTATTCCTCGCATTCAGTTGGCTTGCTTGCCCGGTGGGGCCGTGAAGCAAACTTAACCTTCGACTGTTCGCGCCTGAAATCCTTTGTAGCACTAGCAAATATCAGCGTCATTAATACAAGGATGCAGGCCCCATCAACCGGGGCCTGCGGCCTATTGACGCAGGAGAAACCTGAGGTCGCTCGGCGCGTCCATCGGCAGTTTCTGCACGGTTTTACCCAGCAGACCAGTCTTGGCATCACGTTCGACGACGACAACCTGGTTGCTCTTCTGGTTGGCAATCAACACGAATTTGCCACTGGGATCGAGGCTGAACTCACGCGGATGATCCCCTTCCACGGAACGTCGCTGTTGCTCCTTGAGGTGACCGGTCGCAGGGTCGATGGCAAACACCAGCAATTGATTGGCGGTGCCACGGTTGCTGACATAGAGGAACTTGCCATCCGCCGAAGCGTGCAATGCTGCCGCCGCTTTATCGGACGTGGGCTGGCCCGCTGCCAGGTCGACCATTTGCGTTTGCTCAAGCTTGCCATTCTGGTAATCGAACACCGCCACCTGCGCACTCATTTCCATGGTCAGCCAGGCATGTTTGCCGTCGGCGCTGAACAGCAAATGACGCGGCCCGCTGCCCGGCGGCAACTGCACCGACGCCGGTGTGGCGGGCGTCAACGGCAGGTCTGGATTGGCCTTGGGGTCGAAGCGGTAGACAAAGATTTTGTCGCCCCCCAGATCATTGGAGAACACATAGCGGCCGTCCGGCGAGGAAACCGTCGAGTGCACGTGCGCCGACATCTGCCGCTCAGGGTTGACCCGACTCGCGGGATGACTGCTCATCTGCACCACCGGATTGAGTTTTCCGTCAGCGCCGACCGGCAACACCGCAAGGGTGCCGCCCGGATCTTCAGCCACCGAATAGTTGCTGACGAACAGATGCCGACCATCGCCGCTGAGGCTCGAATGCGTTGGCTCGTTGCCCAGGCTCTGGACCTGATTGATAGGGCTTAACGCATGCGTGGTGGGATCAATCGCATAGCTGGTGACACGTCCGACCGGATCTTTCTGCCCTGGGCCGTTTTCATTGACCACGAACAGGTAACGCTGGTCCTTGGACAAGGTCAGCCAGGACGGGTTTTCGCTTGGGACCACTTGCAGTGGCTTGGCGTTGATCTGACCGGTCGAGCTGTCGAAGTTCAGGCGATAGATCCCCTGACTCTGACCCGCCGTGTAGG
>NZ_JBFUKU010000365.1:0-4578 GCF_056400685.1 Pseudomonas sp. P5_A12
TGGCTCATAACGAACTGGCTCATAACGAACTGGGCGGTTCGATTCGCGGCGCCAGCACGCTGAGCCAGCAAGTGTCGAAGAATCTGTTCCTGTGGTCTGGCCGCAGTTGGTTGCGCAAAGGCCTGGAAGCCTGGTTCACCGCGCTGATCGAAGTGCTCTGGCCCAAACAGCGGATTCTTGAGGTGTACCTCAACAGCGTCGAGTGGGATGACGGGGTGTTTGGCGCCGAAGCGGCGGCCAGGCATCACTTTGGTGTGAGCGCCAAAAGTCTTGGCCGCCAGCAATCGAGCTTGCTGGCCGCCGTATTGCCCAACCCGCGAGTGTGGAGCGCGAGCCATCCGACCAACTACGTCGCACGACGGGCCGGGTGGATTCGGCGGCAGATGAGTCAGCTCGGTGGGGACAGCTATCTGGCTGGCCTCAACGATTCTCGCCGGGCGCCTTGGGCTCAATAACACCGCAAATCCCCTGTGGGAGCGGGCTTGCCCGCGAAGGCATAGTGTCAGTCGACATCAATGGTGAATGATCAGCCGTCATCGCGGGCAAGCCCGCTCCCACAGTGACCAAGGTGACGCTAAAAAATATGTACAAACAAAAACGCCCCGATCAATGATCGGGGCGTTTTTTATTGCCGGTTCGCAGGTTATGCCGCAATCGACAACTTGAGCTTGTTCATCGCGCTCTTTTCGAGCTGACGGATACGCTCGGCCGACACGTTGTACTTCTGCGCCAGGTCGTGCAGCGTGGCTTTCTCTTCAGCCAACCAGCGCTGATAAAGGATGTCACGGCTGCGGTCGTCCAGCACTTCCAGCGCTTCGTGCAGGTTGTGGTTGGAGTTGTCGCTCCAGTCAGCATCTTCCAGTTGACGGGCCGGGTCGTACCGGTGGTCTTCCAGATAGTTGGCTGGCGACTGGAAAGCACTGTCGTCGTCCGCTTCCGCGGCCGGGTCGAAGGCCATGTCATGGCCGGTCAGGCGACTTTCCATCTCGCGCACTTCCCGCGGCTCTACACCGAGGCTTTCCGCCACGCGGTGGACTTCCTCGTTGTTCAACCAGGCCAGACGCTTCTTCTGGCTGCGCAGGTTGAAGAACAGCTTGCGCTGGGCCTTGGTGGTCGCGACCTTCACGATGCGCCAGTTGCGCAGGATGAACTCGTGGATTTCCGCCTTGATCCAGTGCACCGCGAACGAAACCAGACGCACACCCATTTCCGGGTTGAAGCGTTTGACGGCCTTCATCAGGCCGACGTTACCTTCCTGGATCAGGTCAGCCTGAGCCAGACCGTAGCCGGAATAGCTACGGGCGATATGTACGACAAAACGCAGGTGGGCGAGCACCATCTGCCGAGCCGCCCCCAAATCCTGCTCATAATAGAGACTCTCGGCCAGTTCACGCTCCTGCTCCGGCGTCAGCAATGGAATGCTGTTCACGGTGTGCACATAGGCCTCCAGGTTCGCACCCGGGACCAGAGCATATGCAGGTTGCAAAGAATTGGTCATACGAAAAAACCTCCCACTTACAAACTCGTGCAGTTCAGCACTGCGAAAATTGACCGAAAACCGAAAAACAAGTTCCCATAAACGCTGAAAGGTCAATACGAGCAAAATGATACTACTTAGGCGCAAGCTCCCTCAGGTGGCGTGCGACTGCAATCCATGCACCGATATACCCCAACAGCACCGCGCCAAGCAAGAGAGACAGACCGTCGGCAGCTGGCACTCCGGCCAGCGCGAAATCACTGCCGTACAAACCGGCCAGCCCAACCACCGATTCATTCAACCAGTTCAAGCCAAACGCCAGTACACCCCAGGACAGCATCCCCGCACCGAAGCCATAAAGCGCGCCCATGTACAAAAATGGCCTGCGCACATAGCTGTCCGTGCCGCCGACGAGTTTAATCACTTCTATCTCTGTGCGGCGGTTTTCAATATGAAGACGAATGGTATTGCCTATCACCAAAAGTAATGCAGAAACCAGCAGCACGGTCAGACCGAAGACAAAACGGTCGCCCAGCTTGAGGATGGCGGCCAGACGCTCGACCCAGACTAGATCAAGTTGCGCCTGTTGTACCTTCGGCAACTCCGAAAGTTTTTGTCTTAATGCTTCAAGCGCGGGCTTGTCGACTTCCTTCGGAGTCACCAGAACCACGCCAGGCAGCGGGTTTTCCGGCAATTCCTTCAGCGCATCGCCCAAACCGGACTGCTGCTGGAACTCTTCCAGCGCCTGATCGCGACCGACATATTGCGCATCCGCTACACCCGGCATCCCTTTGATCTGCTCGCGCAGCGACTCGCCCTCAGCAGCGCTGGCCTCCAATTGCAGGTACAGGGAAATTTGCGCCGCACGCTGCCAGGAACCGCCCAGCCGCTCGACGTTACTCAGCAAAAGTGACAGCCCCATCGGCAAACTCAGCGCAACGGCCATCACCATGCAGGTGAAAAAGCTGCCGACGGGCTGCTTGCCCAAGCGACGCAAGCTGTCCAGCAGACTGGCGCGATGGCTTTCCACCCAGGCGCGGAACAACGTGGCGAAGTCCGGGCCGTCGTCATCTTCGTGTTTTTTCTTTTGCGGTTGCGGATCGGCAGCCTTCGGGGCTACACGTTCGGAAACTTTGGGGCTGCGTGTCGCGCTCATTCGGCAGCCTCCCCGTCGCCAATCAATCGACCACGTTGCAGCGTCAGCATGCGGTGACGCATACGGGCGATCAGCGCCAGGTCGTGACTGGCGATCAGCACACTGGTACCCAAGCGGTTGATGTCTTCGAACACGCCCATGATTTCGGCGGCCAGACGCGGATCGAGGTTACCGGTCGGTTCATCCGCCAACAACAATGCCGGCCGGTGAACGATGGCGCGGGCGATGCCGACGCGCTGCTGCTGACCGGTGGACAGGTCGCCGGGGTACAAATCGGTTTTGTCCGAGAGCGCCACGCGCTCCAGGGCCGAATCCACGCGCTTGACGATCTCGGCCTTCGACAGGCCAAGGATCTGCAGGGGTAACGCGACGTTGTTGAACACTGTGCGATCGAACAGCAACTGGTGATTCTGGAACACCACGCCGATCTGCCGGCGAAGATAAGGAATCTGCGCGCTGCTGATGGTCGCGAGGTCCTGGCCGGCCAACAGCAATTTGCCAGTGGTCGGACGCTCCATCGCCAGCAGCAGTCGCAACAAGGTGCTTTTACCGGCGCCAGAATGGCCGGTTACAAACAAGAATTCGCCCCGACGGACTCGAAAGCTCAGCTCATGCAAGCCGACGTGACCGTTCGGGTAGCGTTTACCGACCTGTTCGAAACGAATCATTAACGCTCCCGCTCGGCAAACAGTGCCTGGACAAAGGGTTCTGCTTCAAAGGTACGCAAATCATCGATGCCTTCACCGACGCCGATGTAGCGGATCGGCAGGCCAAACTGCTTGGCCAGGGCGAAAATCACCCCACCCTTGGCGGTGCCGTCGAGCTTGGTCAGCGCCAGGCCGGTCAGTTCGACGGTCTGGTTGAATTGTTTGGCCTGGTTGATGGCGTTCTGGCCGGTGCCCGCATCGAGCACCAACAACACTTCGTGCGGCGCGTCGGCATCGAGCTTGCCGATGACCCGGCGAACTTTCTTCAGCTCTTCCATCAAATTGTCTTTGGTGTGTAGGCGACCGGCGGTGTCGGCGATCAACACATCAATGCCACGGGCCTTGGYGGCTTGCACGGCATCGAAGATAACCGATGCCGAGTCGGCGCCGGTGTGCTGGGCGATGACCGGAATCTTGTTGCGTTCGCCCCAAACCTGCAATTGCTCGACCGCTGCGGCGCGGAAGGTGTCACCGGCCGCGAGCATGACTTTCTTGCCTTCGAGTTGCAGCTTCTTCGCCAATTTGCCGATGGTGGTGGTCTTGCCGGCGCCGTTGACGCCCACCACCAGAATCACGAACGGCTTGTTCTGCGAGGTGATTTTCAGCGGTTGCTCGACTGGCTTGAGCATCGCTGCCAGCTCGGCTTGCAGGGATTTGTACAGTGCATCGGCATCGGCCAGTTCTTTGCGCGCGACCTTTTGGGTCAGGCGCTGGATGATCACCGACGTGGCTTCGACGCCAACGTCGGCGGTCAGCAGGCGGGTTTCGAGGTCTTCGAGCAGCTCGTCATCGATGGCCTTTCTGCCCAGAAACAGACTGGCCATGCCTTCGCCGATGCTGGCGCTGGTCTTGGACAGACCTTGCTTGAGGCGGGCGAAGAAACCAGCTTTGGATTCTTCTGTACGCGGTGGCTCGACGGGCGTTTCGACGGGAGCGGCGACAGGTGCTTGTACAACCGGAGCAACCGGAGCAACCGGAGCAACCGGAGCAACCGGAGCAACCGGAGCAACCGGAGCAACCGGAGCAATGAAAGCGGGAACCACAGGTTCTGCAACCACTGGTTCAGGTTCGGCCACGATGACTGGCGCTACAACCGGTTCAGGTGCAGCCACGACGACTGGCGCTACAACCGGTTCAGGTGCAGCCACGACGACTGGCGCTACAACCGGTTCAGGTGCAGCCACGACGACTGGCGCTACAACCGGTTCAGGTGCAGCCACGACGACTGGCGCTACAAC
>NZ_JBFUKU010000366.1:0-4575 GCF_056400685.1 Pseudomonas sp. P5_A12
GAACGCAGATTCCATCATTCAACCCGCTCTCAACGTTTAACCCTTCACGCACGGACGCGGGAACCTTGGGATTGCTCACAACAGCTTTACCGAGCGCAGCATCGGTGGGAGCCAGAAGGGTTGCCAGTATTGCCAATTCCAACGGTGGGACCTGTGGGAACAGCCAAACGCCGACTAGCCAACCACCCGCTATGGTCAGTGGTAGCCCTATCATCAGTAAGCGCAGCGGAAGTCCTTCATTGGCCCGCAGGACCTTCAGGTTGGCGTTGGCCGCATCGCTGAACAGAACAATCGCCAGCGTCAGCTCAGCCAGGAACTTGAGGTCATCCCTGTCAATCCGGGGTTGCAGAATGCCCAGAAATGCCGGGCCGAGAAGCAGACCGGCAAGCATGAACATAAGCGGGCCATTGAGCAGGCGTGACTCRAAGCGCCCCGCAAAAATGCTGTAGGTAAGGAGGAAGGCGGCAAGCAGCGCTAAGTTCTGATACATCGATGACCTGCCTGTTCAGGGTGGGCAGCTGGAACACGCAGCCTTGAGGTAAGTAACTTGAAGGGGACGGGCTTCAGGCATGGGAGATGACGCCTAATGAGGGGTGCGCTAAGCATAGGTGGTGTCCTTTGGATGCGCATATCCTTCAGGTGTTCGGGCAAAAATCGGCCAGAAGCTGTCCGTCGATTCCACCCGAGAAGCTTGTTCTTTCTGTAGGAGCTTGTCATTGAGCGCAATGCCCGCTCACTATTTTTCCGTTGCTGTTGCACCTGGAGGAGCGAACCCGGGCGGTACTTTGAGCCACGGGAAGCCCTGCAACGCCATGTCATAACCGGTGTCGTAGAGCTTGCGCATGTACTCGTTGTCGAACTCTTCCTTGTGGGGGAAGTTGAAGCTCGACGGTATGAACCCGAGGTTGAAGTCCACCCCGTCGCGCTGGGTGGTCGCATAGATCCGGTACAGGTCGCCGATGCCCTGGCTGTGGATCAACGAGGCGACCGCGCGCCCAGCGATGCTCATAGTGCTGCGCTCGACCTGCGCCCAGTCCGGATCGAGTCGCGAGTTGCGTATCACGTAGAGCCTACGCTCGCGGGTGACTCCTGCTTTTGCAGACTCCTCGTTGATACGGATCCCGGCCGGATAAGCGAATACCTGCGCCATGATGCCACCGTCCACGTGCATTTCCTGATAGGTTTTACCGTCGACTTCCACATCGATCATCATTGGCGGAAATCCTCCCGGAATCGAGGCGGAGGCGATCATGATTTTCACGAAAAGGTCCAATGCCTGAGGACCACCATAGGTCGCGATTTTCCCCATGTCCCAGATAATGGGGCGTCGCGCATCGAGGTCGGCGGTGGCAATCAACAGAAAGCGGCCCTTTGCGTACTCGGCGGCGATCTCCTTGAGCATGGCATCGGTCACCGATTTGCGCGTCAGCTCCAACAGCGGGGCGTTGTCCGACATCGCATCGCCCAACACGCCTGCGAAAAAGCCGCGATGCAAAATGACGTCTTTGGGCGATAAGGTGGTATAGACCCTCTTCAGCTCCGCGTCGTACTTGGGCCCAAGAAAGGCGAACGGCGCAATCAGTGCGCCCGTGCTAATGCCGGTAACGAGTTTGAATTCAGGGCGCGTTCCTTTAGCCGTCCAGCCATTCATCAATCCCGCGGTGAACGCGCCATTATCACCACCGCCGGAAATGGCCAGAAATACCGCTGGCGGTAGGCCCCCCTTGTGCCCCTGCTTCACCAGATAAGCCTGTTCCCGCTGCAGCGCTTCAAACGCGACTCGGGTCAGCTCTGTCATGTCTCCGCCACCGACATAACGCACCCCGCTCATTCCCGGAATCTGCGCTCTCGCCGTCAACTCGGACGGCACTGCGGGAAGGCGAGGCGGCGTCATGGTACAGCCTTGTATCAGTACAAGCAGTGCGACAATCAGGCTGGTGATTTTCATGGTCATCTATCGCTCTAAAAGTGTTCGATCCGCTTGCTCGTGGCGCCATTCCATCATCTGTAACATCCAATGGCGTCCGCTTGGTTGATCAACGATCGATTAGAGGTCTCAACTGCTTCGAAGCGACTGGTTCCCTGAAGTCGAGCAGTCATTCCCTATGCGTCCTGATCGCTTGCAATAGCTGGAACGATAGCATTGCTAAACCGTTCCGCTACTGCGCAACCTCTAGATCGAGCACATCCAGCTTGATCTAGCGTTAAAGGCGCAGAAAACCAGGTTAGCGGCGAGCAGACGCAGATCGGAGGCCCAGACCTGAAGATGGACAGCCGAACAGCCATCCGTTTGGTCACGCAAGGTGTGACTACAATCGGCGCAACGTCTGCTTTTGGCCGATTTTGTTGAAAAAGTCGGCCATGGTTTCCACAGCAGAAAAGTATGCGTCCGAGATTGAAATCTTAACTTTCGGCAGAGGTTTCCGGACTCAGATTTCACGTAGCGGCGTGCTAAAAAGGAGTTTTCACCAGTCAATGATCAGGCCGTTTGGGCGGACCGACTTTTTCAAAAGAATCGGCCGATAGTTGCCTGTCACAAATGGCAGGTAACAACCAGCATCGGACAAATGTCCCGCGAACGCATGAATAGAACGTAGCGTAAATCCTATGTTTCAAAGCCCTGCGCCGAAGCGATACTGCCAGACCATGCCAACAGCATCGTATTCGCTGCCCGTGCGGGTATGTCCGCCATTGCTCGCATTCAGCTTTATCGAATGGTTGCGGTTCAACGGCAGCGTGAGGGTGCATCCGTAGCGGGTGTTTTCCTGAAAATCGTGGTTACTGACTCCATCGACTGAGCTGCTGCCGCCAGCGAAGTAGGTCGCATCCAGCGAACCCCAGACACCATTGTTGAAGGCGTAGATAAGATGCCCTTGTATCTGGTAAATCGGGTCCTGGGAAAGCACGTGGTCCCCGAGTAACTCTTCATTGTCGGTGAAAAAGGTTCCCGCGCCGGATAATTCCAGGGTCACTTGTCCCACACGTTTGGAAACCCCGAGTTCAGGCTTGAATGACCAGCGATTGTTGCCGAGATTTATCAGCCTGCTGTCGTCGTATTGGCCGAGTGGCGCCGTGATCGCCAGGCTGGCGCCGATAATTACATCCTGTTGGTAGCTGGGGAACTCAGCCAGGGACATCGCCGGGGCGCCATACAAATTGACCGAGAAACGAAATCTTGGATCGATCAACCCAGTGACATCACGTTCCTTGGGTTCACCGGCAAGCAAGGCTGAGCCGGTCAATTTCGCCTCGGGCACGACGATATCGAACTTCCCCGAGCGGCCCCAGACGTCCAGGGATCTGGCAAAGGCAAACACGACCGTCTTGATGTTGAGCTTGGCATCTTCGAGCGGGATCGAGGGGTTGGCCGTCACGTTGCCATGGAGGTCGCTGTAGCCTATGAGCAGGAAATTGATACCGACCGGTGTATTGGCGTAGGACCTGGGTTCGAGATCCTCTGCCACTGCACCGGTGGCTAGCATGATGAGCGAAACGGATGCGAACCGAACCAGCCTGACGACGCAGAGTTTGTGTTTCATCCACATTCGCTCGCTTCTGTGAGGACCTCGGAGTTCTATGAGTTGTAGCGCATCTGTATTTGTTTGGCACATGCAGCTGCCATCAGCACTGCGTGTTCGCACTTAAAGTTTGATCGTATACTCTTAGCCGATCAGTGCATGGGCATACTGTTTGTTGGATGAGGTTTGCCCCCTAGTTTCGTGGACAACTCGACGCCTTATAACAAGGCGCTGCAAGAGACAGATCGTCTGGGATTCCTCAGACGAAATCGACAGGCAGCTTTTGGCTGTGGATTCAACCGGTCGATGCAACACAACTAAATTTTGTGTAAGCAGAAGGAGTGTTGCAGATGAAGCAGAGACCTCGGATCTATTACACCGAAAGCCAGAAAAAACTGATGCGGAATTACTGGCAGAAAGGCGACTGCTCTCCAGCAGATCGCCTAGCTATTTGGTCGAAACCATTCATCGATACAGCGCATCTTGGCCCAAACACGGGGTATCAGTTCAACTGAGCCCCCTCCGGTACGCAGAACATGCTGGTTATTGTTTGCCCTGCCATGTATCGCGCACCGATTGTCCCGAGTCAGGGCGCCGCTCACTAGCTGTCGCCTGCGTATTCACCTGAAGCGACCGGCAGACGGCCTCAACGATTGAGCTTGGTAATCTTTGAACCCTGCAATCCCAGCCCGGCCATTAAGCCCTTTTGATCAAAGATGAATGCATAGATATCGGACTTAACCGTTGAAGTAGTCATCGACTTGGCCATGCCTGAATCTAYGACCACGATGCTTGGACCCACACCGRCCTCAAATCCATTGACAGTTTTCAGATCGTTCATCGCTGAATTGGTCATGAAGAACATCACGTACCCAAACCTCTGCACGCCCGCCTGAAGGCCGTATGAGGCTGCTGTGGTCGCGTAGTATCCCGTGACTTTTCCGTTCTCGATCAATTCGCCTTCGCCATGCTGTGCGCCGGCGATGAGGCCCGCTTTCAGCACATCAGGGAAAACGAGGATACCCTTGGCTCGCTGCGCGAGAGCTCGCGCTTGCGG
>NZ_JBFUKU010000367.1:0-8370 GCF_056400685.1 Pseudomonas sp. P5_A12
TCGGACCCGGCTTGAGATTAGTGATCAGCGGCGCGTGACCCAGGGCGATACCAAGATCACCCAGTGCACCGTGCGCAATCACCATCTCGACCAGGCCGGAAAAGATTTCTCCTTCCGCGCTGACGATATCGCAATGGACTGTCATAGCCATCTGATTGCCTCAACCTAAATTAGCGCCCGTTTCCGGGCGCCGGGATTACAGTTTCTTGGCTTTCTCGATCGCTTCTTCGATGCCGCCGACCATGTAGAACGCTTGTTCTGGCAGGTGGTCGTAGTCACCGTTGAGGATGCCTTTGAAGCCAGCAATGGTGTCTTTCAGGGAAACGTATTTACCCGAAGAACCGGTGAAGACTTCAGCCACGAAGAACGGCTGCGACAAGAAACGCTGGATCTTACGAGCACGGTTTACCAACTGCTTGTCTTCTTCAGACAGCTCGTCCATACCCAGGATCGCAATGATGTCCTTCAGTTCTTTGTAACGCTGCAGAACATACTGTACACCGCGAGCGGTATCGTAGTGGTCCTGGCCGATTACGTTCGGATCCAGCTGGCGCGAAGTCGAGTCGAGTGGATCGATTGCCGGGTAGATACCCAGGGAAGCGATGTCACGGGACAGAACGACGGTGGCGTCCAAGTGGGCGAAAGTGGTCGCTGGCGACGGGTCAGTCWAGTCATCCGCAGGTACGTATACCGCCTGGATCGAGGTGATCGAACCGTTTTTGGTCGAAGTGATACGCTCTTGCAGAGTACCCATCTCTTCGGCCAGGGTCGGCTGGTAACCTACTGCGGAAGGCATACGGCCCAGCAGTGCGGATACTTCAGTACCGGCCAGGGTGTAACGATAGATGTTGTCGACGAACAGCAGAACGTCGTTACCTTCGTCACGGAACTTCTCAGCCATGGTCAGGCCGGTCAGTGCTACGCGCAGACGGTTACCCGGCGGCTCGTTCATCTGACCGTAAACCAGTGCCACTTTGTCCAGAACGTTGGAATCCTTCATCTCGTGGTAGAAGTCGTTACCCTCACGAGTACGCTCACCCACACCGGCGAACACGGAATAACCGCTGTGCTCGATGGCGATGTTACGGATCAATTCCATCATGTTTACGGTTTTGCCTACACCGGCACCACCGAACAGACCGACTTTACCACCCTTGGTGAACGGGCAAACAAGGTCGATTGCCTTGATGCCGGTTTCCAGCAGGTCGTTGCCGCCCGCTTGTTCAGCGAAGGTTGGCGCAGGACGGTGAATGCCCCAGCGCTCTTCGGTGTCGATCGGGCCAGCTTCGTCGATCGGGTTGCCCAGAACGTCCATGATCCGGCCCAGAGTCGCTTTACCGACCGGTACGGAGATGGCGGAACCGGAGTCGATGACGTCCAGACCACGCTTCAAGCCCTCGGTGGAGCCCATCGCAATGGTACGAACCACGCCGTCGCCCAGCTGTTGCTGAACTTCCAGAGTGGTTGCGGCCGCGCTTTGTACAGTCAGCGCGTTGTAGATGCTCGGTACGCTGTCGCGTGGGAATTCCACGTCGATAACGGCGCCGATGATTTGAACGATACGTCCGCTACTCATAGCTGGATCCTCTGAATATTTGAACCGTTAAACCGCGGCAGCGCCGCCGACGATTTCCGAGATCTCTTGGGTGATCGCAGCCTGACGCGCCTTGTTGTAGATCAGCTGCAAATCGCTGATCAAATCACCGGCGTTGTCGGTAGCGTTCTTCATCGCGATCATCCGCGCAGCTTGTTCAGCCGCGTTGTTCTCGACCACCGACTGGTAGACCTGCGACTCCACGTAACGAACCATCAAGCCGTCAAGCAGCTCTTTGGCGTCCGGTTCGTAGAGATAGTCCCAGTGGTGCTTGAGTCCTTGATCCGGGGTTGCCACCAGTGGAATCAACTGCTCCACGGTAGGCTGTTGCGTCATGGTGTTGATGAACTTGTTGGACACCACGGACAGGCGGTCAATACGGCCGTCCAGGTAGGCATCCAGCATCACCTTGACGCTGCCGATCAGATCATTGATCGACGGCTCTTCACCCAGGTGGCTGATAGCTGCTACGACGTTACCGCCGAAGTTGCGGAAGAAAGCCGCACCCTTGCTACCCACTACACACAGATCAATCTCGACGCCGTTTTCGCGGTTTACCGCCATGTCCTTGACCAGAGCCTTGAACAGGTTGGTGTTCAAACCACCACACAGACCACGGTCAGAGCTCACCACGACGTAACCGACGCGCTTTACTTCACGCTCGATCATGAACGGGTGGCGATATTCCGGGTTGGCGTTGGCCAAATGACCAATAACCTGGCGGATGCGCTCCGCGTAAGGACGGCTAGCAGCCATGCGCATTTGTGCCCTGCGCATTTTACTGACCGCCACTTTTTCCATGGCGCTGGTAATCTTTTGCGTGCTTTTGATGCTCGCAATCTTACTGCGAATCTCTTTTGCGCCTGCCATGTAACACCTATCAGGTTAGCAAGCGGGAGCCTTGCGGCTCCCGCTGCGGCTTACCAGGTTTGGGTCGCCTTGAACTTCTCGATACCGGCTTTCATGCCCGCATCGATTTCGTCGTTGAAGTCGCCCTTCACGTTGATCTTCGCCATCAAATCGGCGTGATCGCGGTTGAAGAAGGAAATCAGCGCTTGTTCAAAGCTACCGATCTTGGCGATCGCGACGTCAGTCAGGAACCCACGCTCAGCGGCATACAGCGACAGCGCCATGTCAGCAATCGACATTGGTGCGTATTGCTTCTGCTTCATCAGCTCGGTAACGCGCTGACCATGGTCAAGTTGCTTACGGGTCGCTTCGTCCAGGTCAGATGCAAACTGGGCAAATGCCGCCAGTTCACGGTACTGAGCCAGAGCGGTACGGATACCACCGGAGAGCTTCTTGATGATCTTGGTCTGAGCGGCACCACCCACACGGGATACCGAAACACCGGCGTTCACTGCAGGACGGATCCCGGAGTTGAAGATGGCCGATTCCAGGAAGATCTGACCGTCAGTGATGGAAATCACGTTGGTCGGAACGAACGCGGAAACGTCGCCAGCCTGGGTTTCGATGATCGGCAATGCGGTCAGGGAACCGGTTTTGCCGGTCACTGCGCCGTTGGTGAACTTCTCTACATACTCTTCCGAAACGCGGGATGCGCGCTCCAGCAGACGGGAGTGGAGATAGAACACGTCGCCTGGGTAAGCTTCACGGCCTGGTGGACGGCGCAGCAGCAGGGAAATCTGGCGATAAGCCACTGCTTGCTTGGACAGATCGTCATAAACGATCAGCGCGTCTTCACCGCGGTCGCGGAAGAATTCACCCATGGTGCAACCGGCGTAAGGCGCCAGGTATTGCAGTGCTGCAGATTCCGAAGCGCTCGCTGCCACGATGATCGTGTTAGCCAGTGCGCCGTTTTCTTCCAGCTTGCGAACGATGTTAGCGATGGTCGATTGTTTCTGACCGATGGCTACATAGACGCAGAAGATTCCGCTGTTTTTCTGGTTGATGATCGCGTCGATCGCCAGAGCGGTTTTACCGATCTGACGGTCACCAATGATCAGCTCACGCTGGCCACGGCCGACAGGGATCATGGCATCGACAGCCTTGTAGCCAGTCTGTACAGGCTGGTCTACCGACTTACGCCAGATCACGCCTGGAGCAACTTTCTCGACCGCATCGGTCAGAGTGTTGTTCAGCGGACCTTTGCCATCAATCGGGTTACCCAGTGCGTCGACTACGCGACCCAGCAGTTCCTTACCAACCGGAACTTCGAGGATGCGGCCGGTGCACTTGGCGCTCATGCCTTCAGCCAGAGACTGGTAGGAGCCCAATACAACGGCACCTACAGAGTCTTGCTCCAGGTTGAGAGCCATACCGAAGACGCCGCCCGGAAACTCGATCATCTCGCCGTACATAACGTCGGCCAGACCGTGAATCCGCACGATACCGTCAGATACGCTGACGACAGTGCCTTCGTTACGGGCTTGGGAGGTCACATCGAGCTTGTCGATGCGGCCCTTGATAATTTCACTTATTTCGGAAGGATTGAGTTGCTGCATTGCTCTGCTGCGCCTCGTTTTCGGCAACGACGTTGATGAAGTTCTGTGCCTTGGCATCAAACTTGTCGCCGCACACGTCAATAAACGTGGCGGCCTTGTCTGCGCTCGTCAGTCGCGGGGCCTTGAGCACGCGCTGCATGGTGTCGTCTTGCGACACTGCTGCAGCCAGGCCGAGCATGGCTGACCAAGAGGCCAGTTGCTGGTGGGCCTGGGCGTGCTCGAAGGCTGCCTTAGCGTAAGGTCGGGCCAACGTGGTCAATTCTGCCATGATCGCCCTCGCTTAAATTTCAGCAGCCAGTTTGTTTACCAGCTCCGCGTGCGCGTTTTGATCGATTGTGGAACCCAGGATCTTCTCGGCGCCGGAGACTGCCAGGCTACCCAGTTGGGCACGCAGCGCGTCTTTGACACTGTTCAGTTCCTGTTCGATCTCGGCCTGAGCCTGAACCTTCACACGGTCAGCGTCGATACGGGCTTTTTCAACAGCCTCTTCAACGATCTGGTTACCGCGTTTCTTGGCTTGCTCAATGATTTCGGCTGCCTGAGCTTTAGCTTCGCGCAGTTGTTGACCCGCTTTATCTTGGGCCAATTCCAGGTCGCGAGCTGCTCGGGCGGCAGCGTCCAATCCATCCGCAATCTTCTTCTGACGTTCGTGCAAAGCCGCGATGACCGGAGGCCACACGAACTTCATGCAAAACAGTACAAAAATGAAGAACGCAACGGACTGGCCAATCAGGGTTGCATTAATGTTCACGCCAACACCTCGCTCGTTCGTTACACATCACACCAACTACTCGAAGGTTCGAGTAATTAGCCAGCGAGTTGACCAACGAATGGGTTCGCGAAGGTGAAGAACAGAGCGATACCAACACCGATCATGGTTACGGCGTCGAGCAGACCGGCAACGATGAACATTTTAACTTGGAGCATTGGAACCATTTCTGGCTGACGCGCTGCGCCTTCCAGGAACTTGCCGCCCAACAGGCCGAAACCAATTGCGGTACCCAGTGCGCCCAGGCCGATCAACAGTGCAACAGCGATAGCGGTTAGACCAACTACAGTTTCCATCTTTCCTCCCGACTTTTACGTCGTATGGTTTAGGTTTTTTAGATTTTAAAGCGGTAAAACAAATCGTTTCATAGCCCTGTTAGGGCACCCACCCGTTTGATCGGGTGGGACATCAGACTAGTCGAGACTGGTCTTAATGGTTCTCTTCGTGCGCCATCGACAAGTAAACGATGGTCAGCATCATGAAGATAAACGCCTGCAGGGTGATGATCAGGATGTGGAACACAGCCCACGCCCACTGCAGAACAATGCCCAGGCCGCTAAGCCAGAGCAGACCGCTGCCGAACATCACAGCAATCAGAATGAAGACCAGCTCGCCGGCGTACATGTTGCCGAACAGACGCAGTGCCAGAGAGATAGGCTTGGCCACCAGCGTCACGAACTCCAGCAGGAAGTTCACCGGAATCAGCAGGGCTTGAACGAAGATGTTCTTGCTGCCGAACGGGTGCAGGGTCAGTTCGCCGAGGAAGCCGCCGATGCCCTTGACCTTGATGCTGTAGAAAATGATCAACGCGAACACCGACAAGGCCATGCCCAGGGTCGCGTTCGGGTCGGTGGTCGACACCGCACGGAACGGAATGTGATGGTCGCCGGTAACCAGGATGGCCAGCTGAGGAATCCAGTCGACCGGTATCAGGTCGACGGCGTTCATCAGGAACACCCAGACGAAGATGGTCAGTGCCAGCGGTGCAATCACCGGGCTACGGCCATGGAAGCTGTCTTTCACGCTGCCATCGACGAATTCGACCAATACTTCAACGAAGTTCTGCAAAGCACCAGGCTGACCGGAAGTCGCCTTCTTTGCCGCCATGCGGAAAAGAAGAACGAAGATCAGACCCAACGCGACCGACCAGCCGAGGGTATCGACGTGGAAAGCCCAGAAGCCCATTTCCTTGGCTTCTGCTGCGGTGTGGGCAAAACCCCACCCGCCAGTTGGATGCTGACCGAAAGTCAGGTTCTGCAAGTGGTGCTGGATATAGCCCGAAGCGGTTGTTTCTGCCATGGTTGCCTCAAACGCCCTAAGGTCTCGAAAGTCTTGTTCTCATCAGCAGGGGCGCGAACCAGCTGACCAGTTGGGTCAACACGAAGACGCCGAATACAGCTAGCGGCGCCAATGGCTTCACACCTGCAAACGTCAATGCAAAGAGCACTGCCGTCAAAATCAGTTTGCCCGCCTCACCGGCATAAAAAGACCGGACGATGGCTTGAGCTGCTCGGGCGCCGGAAAACCGAAATGCCCTGTGAGCGAAATAAACATTGGGAAGCAAGGCTATCAGGCCTCCGCAGAGTCCTGAGTACCCGGCTACGACTCCATGCCAGTACCAGAGCGCCAAGGCGGCCAGTACCAAAACGACAAATTGAGCCAGTAACACCGGAAAAACTGCCAGGCGATGGAACGGCAAGCGGTTTGGCGTGCGGCTCTCCATCGTTTTTGCTCCCCAATGATCGGCTGCCAGAATTCAATAACTTGGCATAATTTGTGCCGACAAAATGCGCGCAGAGTATAGGGGCGGTTCCGCCCCTATTCAACTGTCAGGTAGTGATTTCCGACTGCACGCTACATGAGGAAATGTTTCAACGAATGTGTGCAAGCACACCCTGCAACTCGTCGAGGGAGTTGTAACCAATAACCAACTGCCCTTTCCCCTTCTTACCGTGGCGAATCTGCACCGCAGAGCCTAGGCGCTCGGCCAGGCGCTGTTCCAGTCGGGCTATATCCGGGTCCGGTTTTACCGGTTCAGCAGGCTCCTGTTTGCCACTCAACCACTGGCGAACCAGTGCTTCAGTCTGGCGCACAGTCAGCCCCCGTGCGACAACGTGTCGCGCCCCTTCTACCTGTTGATTCTCCGGTAAACCGAGCAAAGCACGCGCATGACCCATTTCCAGGTCGCCGTGCGACAGCATGGTTTTGATAACTTCCGGCAACGCGATCAAGCGTAGCAGGTTGGCCACGGTCACGCGGGATTTGCCCACCGCTTCGGCAACCTGTTGCTGAGTCAGCTGGAATTCCTGCTGCAAACGCTGCAACGCCACCGCTTCTTCGATCGGATTGAGGTCTTCACGCTGGATATTCTCGATCAGCGCCATTGCGATGGCCGTTTCATCCGGAACATCACGAACCATCGCCGGGATGGTTTCCTGGCCAGCCTGCTGGCTTGCACGCCAGCGGCGTTCACCGGCGATGATTTCGAAGCGACCGCTACCAATCGGGCGGACCACGATCGGCTGCATCACCCCCTGGGCCTTGATCGACTGCGCCAATTCTTCCAGCGCTTGAGGATCCATATCCCGACGGGGCTGGTACTTGCCCCGCTGGATCAGGTCCAGGGGCAGGTGCTGCAACTCGCGCTGGTCGGCTTGCACCGCTTGTTCTTCCAGCGAGCTGACAGTCGGACTACTCAGCAGTGCATCCAGTCCACGTCCGARACCTCGTTTCTTGACGGCCATGGGGATTCCTTAAGTTGCCTGAGCGGCGGCGGTGCGTGAGTTTTTGCGTTGACGGCGAACCATCTCGCCCGCCAATGCCAGATAGGCAATGGCGCCCCGCGATGACTTGTCGTACGCCAATGCCGGCATCCCATAACTAGGCGCTTCGGCCAGGCGGATGTTGCGCGGAATCACGGTGTCGTAGAGTTGCTCGCCGAAGTGTTCCTTGAGCTGTGCAGACACATCGTTCATCAGGCTCAGCCGCGGGTCGTACATGGTCCGCAACAGGCCTTCGACTTTCAGGTTCGGGTTCAGCAATTCGGCGATGCGCTTGATGTTATCCACAAGGTCACTCAGACCTTCGAGCGCGAAGTACTCGCACTGCATGGGGATAATCACCCCATCGGCAGCAACCAGTGCGTTCAGCGTGAGCATGGACAACGACGGTGGGCAGTCGATCAAAATGTAATCGTAGTTTTCTCGGATCGGCGCCAACGCACTGCGCAGGCGGCTTTCCTTCATCTGCATTTCCAGCAGAACCACTTCAGCCGCCGTCAGGTCACGGTTAGCCGGCAGCAACTGGTAACCACCGTGTTCGGAAAAATGCATGGCCTGGGCCAGATCGCATTCACCGATCAGCAAGTCGTAGACCGAGTTTTCCAGACCGTGTTTATCCACACCGCTACCCATGGTGGCGTTGCCCTGTGGATCGAGATCGATCAGCAGTACCCGACGCTTGGTAGCGACCAGGGAAGCTGCGAGGTTGATGCAGGTGGTGGTTTTACCCACACCACCCTTTTGGTTCGCAATCGCGAATAC
>NZ_JBFUKU010000368.1:0-4535 GCF_056400685.1 Pseudomonas sp. P5_A12
GATTTCAGGCAGTTGTCGTTGCATAATAGCCATCCTGTTTTCCTCTGTTACCTCATCCTCCAAATCAACGACTTCTTTTTAATTGAGTAGCTTGATTCATCGTATCCGATCCATGAACTACACCTACCGCCAGCCTACCGCCTCGTTTACCGTGGCATCTCTGGCGAGCAGTTCCATGGCAATAGTGCTTCGTAGTCGGCCACCGACTGCGCATGCGGCAGTCGTTCCAGTACGTGGCGCAGCCACGTATAGGGCTCTTGGCCGTTGACCTTGGCGGTCTCGACCAGACTGTAGATCTGCGCGCTGGCAGTCGCACCTTTGGGCGTGTCGACCAACGCAGCCAAGCCGTCGATGGACTTTCGAAAATCTACAGGCTTCGGGTAGAGGTACACTTTTTCGACGCTGGCATTTGGACGCATCATGGTGATGGGCTCCTGATGGAAATCGGGAGCACAGCATCAGCCGTCAACTCTCAGCTTGGAATGTGGAGTTCATGGAGCGGATACATAAAAATGGCGCTCGCAGTGTTGATGACCCCTGAGTAACTTCCCGGTGTCAAAGCCTGGGATGCCGCATAGAAACCGACAAAGGTCTTTATAATCAAGGCCTTGAGCTACAAATCACCCACAAAAATCACCACCTTTTGCGACTCTTTAGAACCCAATAAACATTGGTCCAAACGGTTGCGTTTTGGGGAGGAATTCCCCGCAGAAAATCCCACCTACGGCGTCCTGCCGACCGAACACCTCACCTCTATATAAAGGAAGGATGCGCTGTCACGGCACATCCTTGAAGAACACGTGGTGACCCAGCTTCAAAGTCTGAGTGGCGCCCTTCACCCAAGTCGGCGCCTTCGGCATGGTGGTCGCGTAGTAGTGCGTGGCGCCACCGGTAGGATCGGGCACCTTCCCATCGATCACCTGGTCAGCGGCGATTCGCGCTTGAGCCAACTCTCGGAACGGGATCGGCTTTGCGCCACTCAGGCAGGCGTAGTTCGGATCGTTCTTGTTCCAGCAGCTGAACTGGTACGGCTTCTGGCACACGCCGGCATAGCCCTCGCCCCACCACGACTTGTCCTTACCATCGTTCACGCGGTTGCGGATAGTCCAGGCGATGGCGATCTGGCCGGCCACTCCTTCGCCTCTGGCCTCGCCGTAAAGCGTTCGGGCGAGGATGTCTCGGTCTTTTTCGGTTACAGGCATATTTTCTCCAGGCGAAAAAAGCCCGCACTAGGCGGGCATCAGTTGGGTTTTTCTACACGGCGAGCAATCTGTCGACAAAGTTCTCCTTTATATTGCCTCTGACATAAAAAGGTTATTTTTTGGCGCATTCCCAATAGAGGCGTATTGCTATACTACCCGTCAACCCCTGCTTCTAAGGCCTTCAAGTGAGATTTTCTATCAGAACCACCAAGCATCGCGGATGGCTCTGGGCGTATAAAAAAATCAGAGGTTATGGATGCTCTGGGATTACAGCTCTTCATCGAGCAAGCCTCTATGCTCTTCGAGGCGACTCGGGAGTTTTCTCCAGCAAGCTGAGCATGCAACGATTCCGGTTGCGGCGCTGACGCCTTCAGCGGCGGCAAGCTTCGATCATTTCGCTCTCAGCAGAGCCTCACTGACAACCTGAAATTCAATAAAACTAGAGCGACCTCGATCACCGGAGTGCTATATTTTCCGATTCGAAAGCTCTGACCCAAGCTGTCTAAAATCACCACCATATAACGCGAAAGGACTGGCGATGCTAAACTATATACAAATATTCCGAGGGGTTGCCGCGCTCCTCGTAGTACTGCATCACTCCGCTGGAATAACGGAGAAATACTTTAAGGCAACTTCAATCGAGCATTTTTTCTTGTTTGGAAGAGCTGGAGTCGACTTTTTCTTTGTTTTATCGGGCTTCATAATATTTTACGCCCATGAAAACTGGATTGGAAAACCAGGTAAGCTGGGTGATTATCTTTGGCGCAGATTTACACGGGTTTATCCAACTTACTGGATTGTATTMGCTGCCACTCTACCGCTCTACTTCCTGCTATACAACAAAATTCCAGATATGACAAACGTCATCATGTCATTCTTTTTAATAAAACACGAGATGATTGTATATGTAGCTTGGACGCTGGTCCATGAAGTTACATTCTACATAGTTTTCACCACACTCATAATCAACAAGAAACTAGGCATAACAGTCTTCTCCGGCTGGATAATTGCGATACTTATCAATAGCCCCGCAGACATCTTCCTCGACAAATGGTTTAACACTGGCGCTAGCCATATTACCAGCAATTACAATATTTTATTCCTACTTGGAATGCTTGCGGCTTTTCTGACATTAAAATTAAAATCGAGACTGCCCTCCCTCGCCATAGGCATTTTCGGGCTATCCGCATTCTTAGCGTTAGGCGTCATAGAGGAAATATTCGACTTAGACGAGAAATTGAATATATTTTATGCGCTGTCGTCCGTGCTTATAATCTACGGATTTGCGACATGGGAGCGAGCAAACCCTTCAAAACCTTCGCACTATTTGATTACCCTAGGCGCAGCCAGTTATTCCATATACCTTGTGCACTCACAAATAATATCTGGCATAACAAAAATCTTCGTCAGATTAGAGCTAACAAGCACGATTCACGTAACAGTTGCGTTCGCAATCTCCGCGATCATCGCCACGATTGCCGGAGTAGCTTTTCATAAGATAATAGAAGTGCCTCTTGTTGAGAAATTTAAACAATTTAAAAGCAGGCGAGCTGTGGTTAGACCTGAACATTTCAGCTGACGTCGGCAGAATAAAGCGATAAGTAGAGTGCTTATTAATGTATTAGAGTAGATGTAAGGCCTGCACGCTATCCAGCAATACCTGCGATGCCCGCCATGTGCGGGCTATTTGGCTCTGTATCAATACGACATAGACGACACGGTCAGCAGGGTAATATCAAATGCAGCGTCCCCAATGAACTCGACACTACCCCCTGACGCGAGGTCGGAGACGGTAGAGAAGGAGTTGTAGCCCACAACAAGCGTCCCAAGCAAGATACGAAACGGCGACCCACCTACCGAGAGATAGGCTTTAACTACACCGGACGTGATTGCAGATACCGCAATCTCAACACGATACACGCGAGGCTTACCAGCAACAGTGGTGCCATCTGTTGTGAACACTGATGCTCGATTCGTCGAACCCCCTGATGCGGACACGATACGAGTACCAAGGGTAGCGTCCTTAGTTGCCGTGCATACACCAGATAGGCTAGTAGTTGCATTCCGCATATTCTTTGCCAGGGTCCGTTTACCAATCGAGCCATCAATAACGACGGGGCCTGTAACCATTTCCGATAGCGCACGACCTTCACTGCCAGAGTATGTGAGTGAGTAAACYCGAACGTCAGCAGCATCCTCTGCTTGGATCATACTGGAGGTGCCGTTTAGAGTTCCATGGAACCCGAAAAATTCAACAGTCCCTTTGGATATCTTGCAGGCTCCACCTGTGCCTGCGCCTGCGTTGAACTCGCACTTATAAAAAGCCAATCCTGCTGCACGCTCAACCTCTACTTGGAAGTCTACTGTACCCCTCTCAAAGATGCCGCCAATAAACTTGGTATTTCGGCATAGCTGATTGGAATCACCAGCGGGGAAGAGGTCGAACACTTTTAGGCCTCGCGAGGTCACGGGAGCGTCTACAGCCAGGTCAGTGTTCATGCCGATCAGCGTCATATTCAACGCTTGTCCAAGTGCAATACATGCCTCACCACAGAATTTTACTTGGAAGTCTTCTAGTGTTGAGTTGTTCCCCTGCGCATTCATACCAATGGCCAGCCCGTACCTAGTGAAATCCTGAATACGAACACGCCGACCAGACACCCGATTGAACGACGCAAGTTCCTTCAACCCGTCCTGCGCAATGTTGTTTCCGCGTAGGTCTACGTCTTCAAGGATTGAGCCAGAACCCCACACTATCCCCCCATCTACCGTGGTAAAGGAAAGAATCGTTTGGTTCCAGGCAGAGCCTCGAAGCCCTACACCCGCCGGAATAGTAATTCTGCCRCCAACTTGAAGCGATCCTGCCGGAAGAACCAGCGTTCCGGCGCCACGGCTAATTAGCTTAGTAAGACCTAGCTGAATACCTGCGAGGTTTACAGCAGCAGTGTTAAGTCGGTCTACGTTATAGCTACTCGCCAGCATCCAGCCGTCAGGCCTCGTAACGCAGATTAACCCAGAGCCAGACACAGGGTGGTTGAACTCCCCTCCGCCTGCTGCAACGATGTCCCATACCTCGCCTGATCTAGCAGTAACGCGGTCACCAGGAACAAACCCAAGGGCGCTAGCGAAAAACGCAGAGGCATCTTTGACGCTCTTCGCGAACGCTGACCAGCCAGCTGAAGTGCTTAAATCCTGGCGCAGCGAGTCGTCGCCGATCAGCTTTAGCTTTGCCTCATCAGTCGCCCAGTTGCTGGTCGTCATCGGAATGAACGATCCCTTGGCGCGGTACTCATTGCCAAGATAGGTAACTGTCTTGGTCGTACGGTCCAGCAG
>NZ_JBFUKU010000369.1:0-4528 GCF_056400685.1 Pseudomonas sp. P5_A12
ATGCAGCTGACCGCCTGACGCAAGTCACCCTACCCGGCGGCGCCAGCCGTGCGTTCACCTACAACCCATATGGCCGCGTCACCGCAGAACGCGATGAGCTAGGCCGCGTGACACGCTACGAATACGCCGACGGCCTGCATTTGGTCAGTCGTCGCATCAACCCGGACGGCAGCCAGTTGAGTTATCGCTACGACAACTCGCGCCTGCTGCTGACCGAGATCGAAAACGAACGTGGCGAACACTACCACCTCGATTACCACGCCAACGGCCTGATCCAACAGGAAACCGGTTTCGATGGGCGCCGCACCGCTTACGAGTACGACCTCAACGGCCAGTTGCTGAAGAAAACCGAGTTCGGTGACGACGGCAGCGAACTGACTACCGAGTACCAGCGCGATGCAGCTGGCCGCCTGCTGGTCAAAACCCTGACCGATGGCGAACAAATCCACTACAGCTACGACGCCTTCGGCCGCCTGGTCAATGTTGATGACGGCAACTGGCCGCTAGCGTATGAATACGATCTGCAAGACCGGCTGATCACCGAACACCAAGGCTGGGGCACGTTGCGTTACAAGTACGACACGCTCGGCCAACTCAGCCACTGCCGCCTCCCGGACGGCAGCAAACTCGACTATCGCCACCAGCGCGGCGGTCAACTGAGCAGCATCGACCTCAACGGCTCGCGACTGACCACGCACCAGTTCAGCGCCGGTCGGGAACTCCAGCGCCAGCAAGGTCTGTTGCTGAGCCAATACCAGTACGACGAACAAGGCCGTCTGCAAGCACACAGCGTCAGCCAAAAAGATCGAAATCTGTTCCACCGTCGCTACGCCTACGACGCCACTGGCAACCTCGCCGGCATCGACGACAGCCGAAAAGGCAATCGCAGCTACCACTACGACCCGCTCGACCGCCTGATCAACGTCCGTGGCAGCACCCCGGAAAGCTTCGCCCACGACCCTGCCGGCAACTTGCTCGGCCAAGGCGACCAACCCACCGCGAACCTGGCCAACATCAAAGGCAACCGCCTGCTGATGCAAGGCGACAGCCATTACGACTACGACGCCTACGGCAACCTGATCCGCGAACGTCGCGGCACCGGGCAGAAACTCGTCACCGAATACCGTTACGACTGTCAGCACCGCCTGATCCGCGCCAGCCTGCCGGGCGGCAGTGTCGCGTCCTACAAGTACGACGCCTTCGGTCGGCGTATCGAAAAAACTGTCGATGGCAGCAGCACCGAATTTCTGTGGCAAGGCGAACGCCTGATCGCCGAAAGCGCTGACAACCGTTATCGCACTTACATTTATGAACCGGGCAGCTTTCGACCGTTGGTGATGCTTGATGGCGAAGGCCCGCTGAAAGCGACACCGTTTTACTACCAGCTCGATCATCTGGGTACGCCGCAGGAACTGACCGATTACAGCGGTGAGATCATGTGGTCGGCCAAGTACCGCGCCTATGGCAACCTCGCGGCACTGGACGTCGCCGAAATCGACAACCCGCTGCGGTTTCAGGGGCAGTATTTCGACGCGGAGACAGGCTTACACTACAACCGGCACCGCTACTACAATCCGGGGACTGGGCGGTATCTGACGCCGGATCCGATCAAGCTTGCGGGTGGGTTGAATAACTACCAGTACGTGCCTAATCCTACGGGGTGGGTGGATCCGTTGGGGTTGACAAGTTGCCCTAAGGTTGGCGGTAGTAAGACGGAAATTGGGCGTGAAGACCCACCAGTTAAAGTAACTATAGACGAAGGGTCCCCTCCCCCCCCATCTCCGGCAAAACGGGATAAATGGAGTCGGGAGCCTAAAAGCATTCAGGATCAGATGACATTACAGTCGGCAAAAGAGGGCAAAGGAACCCTCATTATCGAGAACCTAAATGATCCTACCTACAAAGGAATGGATAAAATGGAGCTCAAGATAAAATCGAAGAATGGAAATGACTCTGTAGTACATTATGTGCATAACCCAAAGACCGGGGAACTCATGGATTTCAAGTTCAAAAAACACAGCACGGATGATATTAGACCTTGGGAAAATGACCCGTCAGTGCCGCCCGGAGTTTTCGAAAAATGAAAGTAATCTGCAAACTCAACAACCTAAATGACATATCGGATTTAGAAGTCGCAGCTCGTTTAAAACGCTACATATTCATGCCTGACGGAGAGCTAGACTTACAACTAGGCAAGGAATATACGGTCTACGGAATAGAGTTTCGGGATAATTGCCCTTGGTTTTACATATGCCAAGAAGATGACGACGAATATCCAAAACCTTTCCCTGCGGACATTTTCGGCATCACCGACGATCGACTCTCACCCTACTGGAAACTATTATTTATAAATCAAGATAACGGCAAACACAAAAGTTCTTTTAATTTTCAAGAATGGGCAGATGATATTAGCTTTTATGAGAACTTAATTGATGGCGACGAACAAGCAGTTGCCACATTCTCAAAGTATAAAAAACTTATGGATATAGAGTAGCTCGTAAAAAAAACAAAAAGTAGGGATTTATTTTCACGAGAAAATAAATCCGCCCCCCTTCTCGCTCCGTTGTTCGCGTTCCATTGGGGTCTAAATAGATGAAGGTGAGGATACTACACATCATTGAGCCCACGATGTTCGGAACAGCTGTGGAGTTCTCCACAACGTATGGAGTTGGTAGATCGCTCTTTTCTTGCCCACAAATCCAAGAAAACCAGACATATGATTTAGAAATTGATATAACAACAAAGGGGACGGATTTATTTTCACGGACAAAAAAAATGGGACAAATTTATTTTTTGCACACAAAAATAAATCCCCCTCTTAGGTAATAACCAACGTTTTTTATCCCAGGATTATCACTCACAAAGGACTAAACCCTTGATTCGCATAGCTCAATCTTTCGCTCTTTTTTTTACATTAACCCTGTCTCTTGAAGCAATAGCACTTTCAGTTCATTCAGAGCAACGACCAGACGGCACTACCTTTTTAATACTTAGTACTGCTCCACCGCCTGCAACGCCACCTAATCTTAATGAAGATCCAGCAATACGTTTGGCACTCGTTGATTTTTTGGGATACGCAACAGGCAGTTATACCAATGATGGGGCAATGATCGTGGCGCAGGTATTGGATTCACTAGACTCAGAATTTTCTGTGTTTGAAGAGGGTGTTCCGGCAGGGCAGAAGCTGATCACTGCCATGGATGATGGTAACAATGGTGCTGAGCGTGGCGCGCTTTTGGTGGACGATCAAGGCCAATTAATCGCCGTTGGATTAGTCAATGGACATTGCACCATAAAATCAAGTAAAGAGTCGGTTACTTGCAATCCATTTCCCGAAACCGTATTGACGATTTTTCAACCGAAGGGAGCAAACAAAAACAGCAGCGATCCAATCATAGCGTGGAGCAAACAGTTGCCCCCGATGCTGGCGATCAGGGCGAGAAGTGAAGATCCCGAAGCAAGAGCTCAAGCGCAGAGAATTTCCACGATTGAATACATCACCACAGATCCAAAAAAATCCTCGTGGAACGCATCTCAGCTTCCCTCCGATTTTCCCAAAGCAATGTTGCCTCTACTACCAAAGAACACACATTTGCTAGGTGCGGGCGTCGATGGATACTTCACTACGCCGGGCCTGAAAGGAGCGCCAATTTATGGCGACTATGATGAACTTGCCGGTCGGCCACGGCATGATTTTGAGGTTTTGCTTAGAACGTATACTGCTTTCTCTGACGTCGTGAGTTTCTATAAACAGCAAGCTATAGGCGCTGAATTCAGTATTTATGGCAATAAAGCCCTAATTGAGGGTGTCGCCGGAGGTGGAACCTACAAAATCGAGATAAAGGATAAGGAGGAAAAAGGAACAGCCATCACTTTTTCTGGGTGGAGAAAGGAAGTTTAGCCGTTGAACCAACTCACTCAGCTTGACCTTTGCATATTATCTTGACTTGCAGTCAATTTCTCGCTGGTAACTTTACTTGGTGGTCACTGCGTCTCTTGGCGAGACGATTACAGGCTTAGATACCAAAAAAACGGGCGATCAAGCGATCGCCCGTTTTCTATAAATTCACGCTAGCGATCCAGCAACTGGTAGTGACGGGTGAGTTGTTAAATAAAAAATGGGACGGGTTCATTTTCCCTGATGAAAATAAATCCGTCCCCTTTTATCCTCGGAACTGCTCGCTGGCGTCGCCTAGCTGAGCGCGCTACTCTTATGTAAGTTGGCAGGGATCATGGGGCGCCCATCTCAAACTCGACGATCCCTTTTGGATATGAGCGGAGCAATGATCATGGAATACGACGACAAATTGATTGAAAACGCAGTGCTTGCCCTGTTGGCAACCTTCAGTTCCGACAAAGGAAATGCCTGGAAAGGGTTCGACTTCGAGACCATGAACCGATTGCATGAACATGGTTTCATCAGTAATCCGGTGAACAAGAGCAAATCGATTTGGTTGACTACAGAAGGACTGGAGCGAGGTAGGCAAATAGCCGACCAGTTGTTTGGTGTGAGAACTGCATGCAACCC
>NZ_JBFUKU010000370.1:0-4527 GCF_056400685.1 Pseudomonas sp. P5_A12
GATCAAGGCGGACATTCATCACGATGTACAACGGCTGCACTCCAGAGATCAAGGCGGACATTCATCACGATGTACAACGGCTGCACTCCAGAATCAGCCGGGAACACCAGAATGAAATCTTTGTAAGTGTCCGGGTAGATCGGACTGACAATGATGTTATCAGCCTGTTCGGTGGGCGGATAAATCCAAATCTGTGGCGCCTGTGGTGCGCCTTCTAACGCTGGAATTCCTAAAATGCTGGACGGGTCAGCGGCTGGTGTCCATATCAAGGTTACGCCGTCACCAAAGTCAGCCACTTGCTGGGAGCCTTGGGCAACGAACTGCACTACGGGAATCATTTCCCAGTCGCGGCGCTTCTGGGTGTTGTACCCGTATCCTTTCAAGGTACCATCGGCTTGTTGTTCGACGTGCAGGCGGACACGTGTGCGAGCTTGCTTGAGTGACTGGAGCTGTTCTTCTGTATATAGGCTGCTGTCGCCCAAGCTGGATGGCCACAGCAATGCAACAAATCCCGCCAATGCTCCAGCAGCAACGCCAGTGGTAGCCCCGGAAGCCACAGCGCCAGCCGTGCAAAGACCACCACAAGACACACCGCCAGCAGTCGCAGCGACACCGCCGCCTAATAGAAGTGTTCCAAGTGAGGCGGGTAGGGCTCCACTGATTTTCTTGAGGGGAATGTTTCCTTGTGTATCCGTTTCACGGCCACCCAGCAAGRCAAACTCGCCATATTGGCTAATCGGATCGGTGGGAATGGCTCCGCTGGGACTGATGTAGTTAATGGTCCCATCTGGCAGTGTGCAACTCTTGGCGAAGACGCATCCGCGTGGGGCCACTTCATCCCGCTTCTTGATCGTATTCCTACGTGCGTCAGCTTCCCGCTCGTTCCTTTCGTTCGCCGCCAGTGTTCTGCCCCAAGCCGCCAGTGCTTCCTCTGTCGCCTCGGCATGTAGCCTGTTTCCGTCTATCCCGTTACATCCCTTATAACTCGGGAAAAGGTTTTCAACCGCCATAACACCCCCTGTGCAAATTGACGATCCATGTTCGCCATTCAAGTGCGACAGGACGCTACTTCACGGGTGTTTGCTATGTCTGCAGGACGATTCCCAAAGTTTATGAAAAGTCGTCAGTGGCTGCATGAGTGGGGTGACGCCACTGAGTTGGCCATAACGCAAGCGGAGGATTCGGAGTTCACATACGAGGCGAGTTAAGGGGGCGGATCTGTTTTAAATATATCGTTCGTACTCTTTAAAACAGCTAGGTTGATGAGCAACCTGTGGCGAGGGAGCAWGCTCCCTCGCCACAGGGCTGCGGTTACACGTTGGGCTCTATTTTATCCAGCACTCGGATCGCCGTGATCTCCGCCACCATGATGCTGTTGGAAATCCCCAGCAGGGCGTGGCGCGACTCACCCTCCAAATGCAAGTGATGGACCATCACATCGATCGCCGCCAGCGTTTCAACCAAAAACACGCCAAGGGTTTCTGCTGTCGCCTCCGGGTTCACGGCAAACAGCTTGCTGGGTTTGCGCGCGGTGGCTTTGATGTCGGCATTCGACGGGATGTGGAAGTTGAGCGCGCGCTCGGCGGCCTCGTTGAGTTTTTTTTGAATCGGGTTCATACGGGGGAAGCCGGATCGGTGTCTGGCGGATTGGGCGTTACCTTGAACATGGTGAAACTCCTAGAGAAATGGAGCTGCCACGATTCGCTGCGAAACGAAAATAAGGTGGCAACTGTACGCGGGTTCGCAGACCAGGACTCTAGGAACCCGGCAGACCCGAAGGTCTCCCACGCACAGCCGCCATGACATGAGAAACAAACCTGACGAAGCATCTGCTCATGGACGGTAGACGTTGTGCGTCTAGAGATTACCCGGGCTGCGAAACCCGATCACTGATGGGCAGTGACACGAGTCAAGTTACCGAGCGGCCCCAAGGCGCACAAGCCGGCGGATTCTGGCGTAGCCGTAGGCAACGGCGCAAGGTTTTGTGGCTTTCAGGACGTAACCTGGACGGGTTTTAAACAAGCCCTTTCGGGCGACGTTTAAAACCCCGAGTTCTCCCACTGCGGGAACTCGAATGTTTGGCAGGCTCAGGATTCGTTGTGACCAGAGACGGGTTTTGTGGTGGTTTGCTTTTGCGCGCGCCAGGTGGCAGGCGGCATGCCGAACTGGGTGATGAACCAGCGTGTGAAGGAGCTCGCCATGGAATACCCGAGCATGTCGGCGATACGCCCCAGCGAATAATTCGGATTCTCCAGGTAACGCAGGACCAGATCGCGGCGCACGTCGTTGATCAGGTCGTTGAAGGCGCAGTCGTCATCTTTGAGACGACGCTGCAGGGTCCGTACGTTCATGCCCTGAGTCTGGGCGATCTGCTCAATGGTGGCGCGCCCCATTGGCAGCAGCACGTAAATGGCCTTGCGCACCTCGAACAGCAACGACGGTCCTTCATCGCTCAGCAATGAGTCGAGGTAACTCTGTGCGTAACGTGCCATGGCCGGGTCGGCATGGGGGTTGGTCACGTCCAGGCTGGCATTGGAACAGACGATGCCGTTGAACTCGCTGCCGAACTCCATCTTGCAGCCGAACAGGCGGCGATGCAGTTGCAGGTTGTCCGGCGGCTGGTGGGTAAAATTGACGCTGTAGGGGCTCCAGTGTGCCCCGAGCAAGGCCGCGCACAAACGGAACATCACGCCGATGGCCAGTTCGTTGGCTTGCCGGCAGGGCATAGGCGTGTCAGTCACCACCTCTTCGCGAATGATCACCATCTTGCCGGCCTCTTCAATGAAGATGGCCAGCGAGTCGTTCATCAAGTGACGGTAATGCGCCACGACCTCAAAGGCTTCTCGCAGCGTACGCTGGTGAGTGAGCAGCAGGCTGACCACCCCGAAGTCCGAGAGGTGGCGCGACTCGGCCATGCTCAGGCCGAAGCTCTGGCAGCCACTGGCGGCGGCTGAGTCTTCCAGCACGCGCACGGCGGAATCGATGGGAATCCGATGCTCAGGTGCTAACAACTGAGCCCTGCTCAAACCACTGGCTTCCAGTACATCGCGCGGGTTAAACCCCAGGTACTGGGTGACCTCCAGGTAGTTGGTCAAGACAGCTGCGCGAACAAGCTTGGTCATGCGTGGGTCTTCCCTGGGCCGGTTAGGTTGGAAATGAGCGTGGCGACTATATCCAGCGCGTCATGAAATGGAAAGTTGTGCGTAAGCGCCGGCGTGCGCTCGGTGTTCCTCTAATAGCCCCGTCTCATCGAGATAAAACTGTTCACGTATTGATTACAGTGGCCTTGAGCAAACCCGTTGTGATTTTCGACCAGCGGGCACCTCATGTCGGCCCAGTGAAATTTGTCATGAAAAGAAAAGTGGCTGACGTCCAATGAAAAGCGCTAGGGGTGGGGGAACTTTAATGTCAGCACAACAAAAATCTCTGACCAACGAGTCAGTCGAGTCATCGAGAAAGCGTAGGTGCTGACGTGGACAAACTGAATACTGTCGCAACCGTTTTGATCGTGCCGGGCTTGCGTGAGCATGTGGCCGAGCATTGGCAGACATTGCTTGAAGCCCGACTCTGCAAAGTACGCAGCGTCCCGCCGCTTGAAACCGACAAGCTCGACTGCGCCGCACGGGTTCGTGCGATCCAGCACGAACTGGAGCAGATCGAAGGACCGGTGATCCTGGTCGCCCACAGTGCCGGTGTTCTGATGGTCGCGCACTGGGCAGCGTTGCACAGTCGTCCGATCAAGGGCGCTCTGCTGGCCGCGCCACCAGACCTCGAGGCTACCTGGCCGCAAGGCTACCCCACTTCCGAATCTCTGCGGGCCCATGGCTGGGATCCGCTACCCCAAGGTCAGTTGCCGTTCCCAAGCCTGGTGGCCGGCAGCACCAATGATCACCTTGCCAGCCTGGACGCCGTCACTCGCATGGCTCAAGGCTGGGGTGCCGAACTACGCAATTTTGGCGCAGTGGGCCATCTCAACCCGGCTGCAGGATTTGGCCACTGGCCAGAAGCGGAAGCGCTCATCCTGGAACTGGACCGATAGTTCAGGCGCCGACTGGCTGTAAGCCAACCGGCATTTGCCCTCACTCCTGAGAAGCGCAAGTCCCTGGTACAAGGGAATGCGTGGGGGCTGCTGCGCTTAAAAACAAATACAAAAAGGCGGAGAAACATCGCAATGCACAACAATAAGAGTCAAGGCTTCACGGTTTCGCGTTACACGTTGCTGGCTTCGGCCATCCTGGCGGCTTCCATGCCGACCGCCCAGGCGGTTGAACTGGATACGGGCAATCCAGACTGGACCGCGCGCATCGATAACACCGTCAAGTACAACTACGGTGTACGCACCGAAAGCGCCAACACGCGCATGTTGGGGACGCCAAACAACAACGATGGCGACTACAACTTCCGCAAGTCCGGAACCAACATCACCAACCGTGTCGACCTGTTGACCGAGATGGACGTGGTCTACAAGAACGCCATGGGCTTTCGCGTCAGTGCTGCCAGCTGGTACGACAAGGCGTATGACAACAC
>NZ_JBFUKU010000371.1:0-4481 GCF_056400685.1 Pseudomonas sp. P5_A12
GTCCTGGCTCAAGGCTCTCGCGAACCATCGCCAGCTTTTGCTCCGGGCTCCAGCGGCGCCGCCGCTCCTGGCCCAAAAGCTCCCCACTCTTATCGTTGCTGTTAGTCATAAACATAACCGTTTGCCTATCCCTTATCGTAAGGGGGAAACGGTGTCCTGTCTTTCATGGGGCTCGTTCATTCACTGAGGATCTCCTGTGGAAGCGGGCTTGCCCGCGATGAGGTCCGCAAGAACACAGAAGCCCCCTGCCCCTTGACGTAAACGTCAACCTGCCATTAGCTTAGCGCCATGACCTTTTTCGAGCGCTTCCATGAGCAGCCAGACCTACAGCATTTCCGACCTCGCCCGCGAGCTCGACATCACCACGCGGGCCATCCGCTTCTATGAAGAACAAGGCCTGCTCAGCCCCGAGCGTCGCGGCCAGGAACGCATTTACTCGCCCCGCGACAAGGTCAGCCTGAAGCTGATCCTGCGGGGCAAGCGCATTGGCTTCTCCCTGGCCGAGTGCCGCGAGCTGATCGAGCTGTATGACCCCACCGGCGGCAATCAGAAACAACTGCAAACCATGTTGAGCAAGATTGCCGAGCGCCGCGAACAGCTGGAACAGCAGATGCTCGACATCGAGCAGATGAAGCTGGAGCTGGACACCGCGCAGGAGCGCTGCACCCAGGCGCTGGAGCAGACCATCCAAAGCCAGAAGGTTATCCAGTAGATCAACACAATCCCCCTGTGAGAGCGAGCCTGCTCGCGATGGCGGACTTACATTCAATATTGATGTTGGCTGATAGACCGCTATCGCGAGCAGGCTCACTCCCACAGGGGTTCTGTGAACATTCATACAATTACAACAGGTCCAATGCCATGTCCCTTCCCACCCACGTACGCATTGTCGAAGTCGGCCCCCGCGACGGTCTGCAAAACGAAGCCCAACCGATCAGCGTTGCCGACAAGGTGCAACTGGTCGACGCGCTGACCGCCGCCGGCCTCGGCTATATAGAAGTCGGCAGTTTCGTCTCGCCCAAATGGGTGCCGCAAATGGCCGGCTCCGCTGAAGTGTTCGCGCAGATCCAGCGCAAACCCGGCGTGACCTATGGCGCCCTCGCTCCCAACCTGCGTGGATTTGAAGACGCGATGGCAGCGGGCGTGAAGGAAGTTGCAGTGTTCGCTGCCGCGTCCGAAGCGTTTTCCCAGCGCAACATCAACTGCTCGATCAGCGAAAGCCTGGAGCGTTTCGTGCCGATCATGGACGCCGCCAAACAACATGGCGTGAGCGTGCGCGGTTATGTGTCCTGTGTGCTGGGCTGCCCTTACGAAGGTAACGTCGCCCCCGAGCAAGTCGCCCGGGTTGCGCGCGAGCTCTACGCCATGGGCTGTTACGAAGTGTCGCTGGGCGACACTATCGGCACGGGCACCGCGGGCGCCACCCGCAAAATGTTCGAGGTAGTCGCGGCCGACGTGCCCCGTGAAAAACTCGCCGGGCACTTCCACGACACCTACGGTCAGGCCATGGCCAACATCTACGCCAGCCTGCTGGAGGGTATCTCGGTGTTTGACAGCTCCATCGCGGGCCTCGGCGGTTGCCCGTACGCCAAGGGCGCCAGCGGTAACGTTGCCACCGAAGACGTGGTGTACCTGCTCAATGGCTTGGGTATCGAGACCGGTATCGATCTGGATGCGTTGATCCTGGCCGGTCAACAAATCTGCACGGTGCTGGGGCGTCCGACCGGTTCGCGTGTGGCCAAGGCTCGTAGTGCACAGTGAGGTCCCAAGGTGTTACCGCGACGTCAGAAACGTGGGGGCAAGCGAGTAACACGGAAACAAATAGTCAGGATTCGATCTACAGAAAAATCCCACAAAATCTCAAACCATTGATTTTAAAGGGTTTTAAAAAGTTGGCACGGGTCCTGCTACCTCTACTGCATAACAAGAACAAAAAAAGCAGCAAGCACTAATAAAAATAAGACGTAACGACTCTGACATAACAAAAACAACACGGCAGAGACGCAGCTAACAGATTTTTTTGGAGAAGATGTGCTTTTCAGGGTGCTTTTCGGAGTTACCCGCAACCGGGCAGAGAACAATAAAACTACCTTCAGGTAGCTCCCGAACTGGTTGGATCGCTCAGCGAAAAAGTAGATCAGCGCTCAAAAAAATACGTTTGCTCTTGATCCCGGATGGGGATCGACAAAAACAGCGGTAAAGGGTCACGGTTTCCAAAAACAAAAACAGACCGCCCCTCAATAACAAAAAAAGAGCACGCGCAACGACAAATTAAAGGGGAGCTTCGGCTCCCCTTTGTGCTGTCTGGCGTTTAACTTTTTCACCGCCACACCTGTAGGAGCAAGCTTGCTCGCGATGGCGGCGTGTCAGTCAATACATCCTCGACCGATCCATCGCCTTCGCTGGCAAGCCAGCTCCTACAGCTTCGCTTTGAGCTCCGCGACGCTGATCTCGCGCATCCGGAATTTTTGAATCTTGCCGGTCACGGTCATCGGAAACTCCTCCACGAACTTGAAGTAACGCGGCGTTTTGAAGTGCGCGATGCGCTCCTTGCACCAGGCTTGCAGCTCTTGCTCGGTGGCGCTGTGGCCCGGGTGGAATTTGATCCAGGCGACAATTTCTTCGCCATAACGCGAGCACGGGATGCCGATCACTTGCACATCCGCCACCGCCGGGTGGGTAAAGAAGAACTCTTCCAGCTCCCGCGGGTAAACGTTCTCACCGCCCCGGATGATCATGTCCTTGTTGCGCCCGGCAATGTTTACATAGCCCTCGTCGTTCATGCTCGCCAGGTCGCCGGTGTGCATCCAGCCGGCCTGATCGATGGCCTCGGCAGTGCCTTGCGGGTTGTTCCAGTAACCGAGCATTACGCTGTAACCGCGGGTGCACAGTTCGCCAATGGTGCCGCGCGGCACGAGGTTACCGGCCTCGTCGATGATTTTGCTTTCCAGCTGCGGCTGGGTACGGCCGACGGTGGTCACGCGTAACTCCAACTCGTCTGAAGGACCAGTCTGCAACGACACAGGGCTTGTCTCGGTCATGCCGTAGGCAATCTGCACTTCGTTCATGTGCATTTCGTTGATGACCCGGCGCATCACCTCGATGGGGCACGTGGCACCGGCCATGATCCCGGTGCGCAGGCTCGACAGATCGAATTCGGCGCGTTTGGGCTGATCGAGCATGGCGATGAACATGGTCGGTACGCCATACAGCGCCGTAGCTTTTTCTTCGGCGACGGTGGCCAGGGTCTGGAGCGGATCGAAGGCGTCGTTCGGGTAAATCATGGTGCTGCCGTGGGTGATGCAGCCGAGGTTGCCCATGACCATGCCGAAGCAGTGATACAGCGGCACCGGGATCACCAGGCGATCATCGGCGGTCAGGCCGAGGCTTTCGCCAACCATGTAACCGTTGTTGAGAATATTGTAGTGACTGAGGGTCGCACCCTTCGGGAACCCGGTGGTGCCAGAGGTGTACTGGATGTTCACCGGCTGATCGAAATGCAGGCTGTCCTGGCGCTCGCGCAACTGCTCCATCGAAACGCTGGCAGCCAGATCCGCCAATTGCGACCACGGCAGAAAACCTGAAGGCGGCTGCGCATCCAGACTGATGACACCGCGCAGGTCGGGCAGACGTTCGCTGTGCAATTGTCCGATGGATTGCTCGGCAAGCTCAGGAACGAGGCCTTGCAGCATCCCGTGATAATCGGAGGTTTTGAACGCGCCGGCGCAGACCAGCCAGTGACAACCAGATTGCTTCAACACGTATTCGAGTTCGGAACTGCGGTACGCAGGGTTGATGTTGACCAGAATCACGCCGATTTTCGCACTGGCAAACTGGCTGATGCACCACTGTGCGCAGTTCGGTGCCCAAATGCCGAGACGATCACCGGCCTGCAAGCCCAGCGCGAGCAGCGCTCTGGCATGCAGGTCTACGGCGTCGGCCAATTGCTTCCAGGTGTATCGCACCTGCTGATGGCGCACGACCAGCGCCTCCCCGTTCGCGTACTGCGCAACGGTATTATCGAATGCCTGGCCGATGGTCATCGCCAGCAAGGCTTTGTCCTGGGAACCACGGGTATAGCTGCGCTGCGGGCTTGCACTGGGTTGATCCATGATGACCCCTATTGTCTTTATTTATGGGCTGGCGGCTGGTCCGCTTTTCAATCTTGAACTGGCTCTACTCTCGCTCAAGTTGACGTTAACGTAAAGGGTGATTGACAGCCATTCGTCACAGGCTTACGTTAACGTAAAGGTGAGAAGCGAATCACTGCCCTCCCCGCCCAACAAAAAAGCCAAAAGGTGCCCCATGAGCTATCCATCCCTGAATTTTGCCCTCGGTGAAACCATCGACATGCTGCGCGATCAGGTTCAGTCCTTCGTCGCCAAAGAGATCGCCCCGCGCGCGGCTCAGATCGACATCGACAACCTGTTCCCCGCCGACCTGTGGCGCAAATTCGGCGACATGGGCCTGCTCGGCATTAC
>NZ_JBFUKU010000372.1:0-4470 GCF_056400685.1 Pseudomonas sp. P5_A12
GCACAGTCCTTCAGCGTTTGCACATCGACCTCGCTGCCGTAGTTGTCTTGCCAGGCGCGGCTGAACAGTTCCTGGGGCGTGAGCTGGTCCAGTTCGACGAGGTTTGTACCGTCATCGACGCCTTCGCGGCTGCCATTGCCGGCGTATTCGGCGGCGATGCGTACCAGACGCACGGCTTTACCTTGCAGGGCGGTTTCTACCTGATGGCGCAGGTCGGGTTGTGGCTCGTCCAGGCGCACCCGGACTTCCAGCCACGGCTGGCGCTGGATGTCGGCGAGCAAATCAATGTTGGGCAGGTCAGCCAGTTGCAGGAGGATTTCTGCTAGCGGCGCCGGGCCGACGCGTTGCAGGTTGACGGCCCGTGGAATCAGCTTGGGTTCGACGCTGACCAGGGTTTCGCCGTCGAGAGTGATGTCGAGAATCTGATGCTGATAACCGATCTCGGAAAACGACAGCGGAATCGGCGAGCCGCAGTAGCGGATGCGCTCTTCGCCGTTGACCTTCTGCGGCTTGTGCAAATGGCCGAGGGCAACGTAACTGATGCTCGGTCCGAACAGGCTGGCGGGCAGGGCCTCGGCGTTGCCGATGATCAGGCTGCGCTCGGAGTCTTCCGACACCGAACCGCCGGCCATGTGCGCGTGGCTGATCGCAATCAACGCCTGGCCGGGTTTGCGCTTGGCGTTGGCCGCTTCGATCAGCCATTCGTGAACCTGGCCAATCCCGCGCAAATAGTTGTCGCCCAACTGTGCGCCGGTGACTTCGGCGGGGCGCAGGAACGGCAGCGCCAGACACCAGCCGGCAATCTCGCCGCTGGCATCGGGCAACGGCAGCAACAGGCGCTCGGCATCCAGTTGACCGTCATCCAGCCACAGCACCCGACCGAGCGCATGGGTGCGCAGACGCCGCATCAACGGCGCGGGCAGTTCAATGCGCGAGCCGGAGTCGTGGTTGCCGGCGATCATCACGATGGTCAGCAACGGCTGCTGCTCGTGGGCGCTGACGATGAAATCGTAGAGGCGTTCCTGGGCTTTGACCGTTGGGTTGACGGTGTCAAAGATGTCGCCGGCGATCAACAGCACATCGGGCTGGTCCAGCTTCAGCTGGCGCAACAGCCAATCGAGAAAACAGGCGTGCTCGAAATCACGTTCCTGGCCGTGCAGATTCTGCCCAAGGTGCCAGTCGGAGGTGTGGAACAGACGCAAGGCGTACTCCGTTGGAAATGAGGTGATGGCCGCGGGGGGAATGAGGGCGGCTAAAGGGGGGAGAGTTTACTGGTAAATACATCGAAAGTGGCCACGCACTCTATGTAACACCTGGCGAAGCCTGCTGACGCGGTTTGCCTGATACACCGCATACACCGCATACACCGATTTTGCGACTGCTTCGCAGCGGAACGCAGCCTCGCTCTGCTCGGCAGCTGCTACAGATCGCGTTATGGCTTTCATATTTTGTGGTCATTGGTGCCACGCGGGCTGACGGGCAACGCTGTAGATTCCAGGTCTCTGTTCGATGGATAAGGAGGCAATGGAGTGCCAGTCAATTCAAAAGCAGGTCACTTGCGCATTGGTCGTTTTTCTGAACCTGGGCGGATCTATTTATTAACGGTTGTCGTCCACCAGCGGCAGCCGTTTTTTGCTGATTGGCATTTGGGGAGGTTGATTGTTCAGGAATTTCGAATGGTACAAGAAGATGGCTGGGCCGATTTTTTGACGTGGGTGGTGATGCCGGATCATCTGCATTGTCTGGTGCAGTTGCGTGGTAAAACCTTGGCCGAGCTAATGTGCCGATTAAAGTCCCGAAGCAGTCTTGCCGTCAATCAGGCATTAGGGCGGCGGGGGCGTCTGTGGCAGAAGGGATATCACGATCGTGCGGTTCGGCGGGAGGAGGATGTGAAGGGGCTTGCTCGATATGTCGTGGCCAACCCGATCCGAGCAGGACTGGTGACGCGTGTTCATGATTATCCGCTTTGGGATGCGTGTTGGTTGTAAGTGTTTGACGACTGCCTCGCTGTCGGACGCAGCCTTCGGCAGCAGCTACCGATTCGCGAACACCGCAATTTTTGTAGCAGCTGGCGAAGCCTGCGTCCGGCTGCGTAGCAGTCGTAATTCCTGCTGACGCGATTTGCCTGATACACCGCACACACTGATTTTGCGACTGCTTCGCAGCGGAACGCAGCCTCGCGCTGCTCGGCAGCTGCTACAGGGGATGATTATTTTTGGGGCGCGGCGGCAACTTTGTAGCAGCTGGCGAAGCCTGCGTCCGACTGCGTAGCAGTCGTAATTCCTGCTGACGCGGTTTGCCTGATACACCGCACACACTGATTTTGCGACTGCTTCGCAGCGGAACGCAGCCTCGCGCTGCTCGGCAGCTGCTACAGGGGATGATTATTTTGGGGGCGCGACGGCAACTTTGTAGCAGCTGGCGAAGCCTGCGTCCGGCTGCGTAGCAGTCGTAATTCCTGCTGACGCGATTTGCCTGATACACCGCACACACTGATTTTGCGACTGCTTTGCAGCGGAACGCAGCCTCGCGCTGCTCGGCAGCTGCTACAGGGCGGTGGTTATTTGGGGTATAGCGGAGGGAGTCCGCTATCACCCACCGGGCCCTGAATCCGTTCCGCAATCGGGATCGCCTTGATCACGCGCCACAGTTCTTCGCCTTGCCAGTGCTGGCCGGTTTCGCTGTAGAGCGCGCCGTTCAGACCGTCCAGGGCATCGGACAGTGGCACAAAACGGGCGGCCATGTCGGCCAGGGTTTCCGGCTGTTGCCGGGCCCAGGCGTCGAGCGCCTGGCGGGTCGCGTGTGAGTCGTTCGCCAGGCAGGCGCGCTTGAGGTCGTCGAGGACGGTGCGCGGGCTCGGGCCGGTCTGCGTGGCACGCGATTTCGCCGGTTGCCAGCGGGCACGCCACCAGAGGCCGAAGCCGAGCAGGGTGGTGCAGGCAAGGATCAGCGTGCTGAGTTTCCAGCGCCGCAGGGTTTCGCTGTCGGTAGCGGAGTTGATTTGAGGGCTCGCGGCCGGTGTATCGACCACCATGGTCGGGTTGTTGGCGACTTGCAGGGTACGCGCCGGCAGGCTGCTGTGTTCCAGATGGTCTTCGAACGTGTTCCACCAGACCACTTCTACCGCAGGCAACTCGATTGCACCGCTGCGGGTGGGAACGAGGGCTTCGCGATCCTCGCGACTGCCGATCAGCCCACGTTCACTGTTCTCGTTGCTCAGTACCGGTTGATCTGGATAGCGCCGCAAGCCATTGACGTCGGTGGCCGGCAGCGGCGGCAGTTGCGAACTGGACAGGCCTTCAACCTTGAGGATCAAGCTTCGGGTCAGCGAGTCGCCCACCTGGGCGTGGTCCGGCTCCGGATTCCAGCTTTCGCTCAGCGTCACGCTGCGGGCCGGTAGCCAGGGCAGGTCGGCAGGGTAGGTGAGGGGTTTGGCTTTGACCGTCAGCGAAATGGGCGTGGAGCTGACGCGCAGCAGTTTTCCGGATTTCGGCGCCTGGGCCGCAGCGTCTTGTGCGGGCTGGGTATCGACCAGAGTGGCACTGAAGATCTGCGCCGGAATGGTCAGTACGCCACTGTGTTGCGGATAGATCGCGTAGCGCATTTCGATCACGCCATGGCGCAGGCCATTGATGACTTTTTCGTAGGTGCGCGACTCGCCCAGTGGTTCGACACGCGCATCAGGCACCTGCAACGGGGTCAGGCTGCTGTCGTCGTACAGCGACACGGAATGGTAGATGCGCAAGGTCAGGACCACCTGGGCTTGCACGTACACACTGCTCTGATCGAGGCTGGCGTCGATAAACACCGGGGCCAGTCTGGTCGCGGTGTCCTGGCTTTCGCTCTCGACCACTTGCACGGTGATCGGCTGGCTCTGCACCTCGCCCAGTTGCAATGGCGGGATGGTTACGCTGCCGTTTGCCTTGGGCAGCAAGGTAATGATCCAGCGCGTGGTCGCGCGGTTGTCGCCACTGAGGGTGTTCAACTGGTTGACCTGGCGGGTACCGCGCACTTCGAACAACGGCTCCAATGGGCTCAGGTCCGGCTTGCCGAACTGGGTCACGTCGCTGGATTCCAGGGTCAGTTCAACCGTCTCGCCGGAGTTCAGGCGACTGCGATCAACACTGGCCACCAGCCCCGCGGCGTGGGCCTGAGCGGTGCCRAGCAGCAGGGCAAGCATGAAGAGGGTGAAGCGGGTCATCGAGTTTTTCCCTGATCCTGATGTTGTTGCTGTTCGTACCAGAATTTGCGCCTGAGCAGTTCACCCGGATCATCCGGGATCTTGCGCAGCCATTGCTCCAGCGCTTGACGCTGTTCACCTTCGATCATGCTGCTGGCCGGGCGCTGCGGTGGCTTGGTGCTTTGCTCGTTTGCCAACTCGCTGCCCGGGACTTCATTGGTTCCCGGTTCTGGCGGCGTTGTGGCCTGTTGTTCGGTGTCTGGTGTGGCCTGTTGAGCATCGATTTGCGG
>NZ_JBFUKU010000373.1:0-4434 GCF_056400685.1 Pseudomonas sp. P5_A12
AGGTATCGGATTTTTTTATGCGTCTCGCTCGGGCACTGGAACTGACTCACAACATCGCCTCCACTCCCCACGCCATCGAGGGGTTGGATTCGTTGCTCGATCCTTCTTTGGTCGAGCAGGCACTGGAACAGGCAGGCGTAGCAACCCTGCGCAAACGCCGTCTGCCGTTGGAAATGATGCTTTGGTGCGTGATTTCCATGGCGTTCTTTCGGCGGATGTCAGCYTGGGATGTGGTCAGTCGCATGAACATTATGCTGCCRGGTCAACGTCCGCTGGTGGCGCCCAGCGCAGTGGTTCAAGCCCGTCAGAGGCTGGGTAGCGAGGCTGTACGACAAGTCTTCGATCTGACTCAGAAAAGTTGGCATGAAGCGGCCGGTCATCCGACCTGGGCCGGGCTGCGTTTGCTGGGGGTCGACGGCGTCGTCTGGCGAACRCCCGAYACGGCAGAAAATCGAGCACGCTATGACTCGGCCAGTAATCAACATGGTGACACTGGCTTTCCTCAKGTGCGCATGGTCTGCCAAATGGAGTTGACCARCCATTTGCTGATCGGCAGTGCATTTGATGGTTACCGCAGCAACGAAATGAAACTGGCGGAACAGCTGATCGAAACCACGCCTGATCACTCGTTAACGCTGTTCGATCGCGGCTTTTATTCCTTGGGTTTGCTGCACCAATGGCAGCAAGCAGGCACCGAGCGCCATTGGCTGATGCCACTGCGCAAAGGTGCGCAGTACGRAGTCATTCAACGCTTGGGCCGTCAGGATATGGTGGTCTYGTTGAGCACTTCGCCACAGGCCCRCAAGCAATGGCCAGGACTGCCGGAGCGCCTGACTGCGCGGYTCCTGAGCAAAACCGTCAAGGGCAAGGCTTGTCAGATTCTGACGTCAATGGCCGACCCGCTGCGTTTCCCGTCCGACGAAATCGTCGACCTGTACAGCCAGCGATGGGAGATCGAATTAGGGTTTCGGGAGATGAAACAAACCTTGCTCAACAGCAGCTATACGCTGCGCAGCAAGACGCCAGAAATGATTGAGCAGGAACTGTGGGGAGTGTTGCTGGGCTACAACCTGTTGCGGTATCAGATGGTGGAGATGAGTCGCCATTGTCCCGGCATTTACCCATGCGAAATGAGCTTTACCGCGTGTACCTGGGCGATCCTCGGGTTTATCAATAGCGTCTCCGCCGACCGTTCCGGGAACATCCCCAAATACCTGGCTGAGCTGCATGCTTCAGCCATGCATTACGTCCTGCCTCATCGGCGAGAGGAGCGCATCTACCCCCGGGCTATCAGGCTCAAATCCCCGAAGTATCCGATCAGAAAGAAAAATGCCAGTCAGCTTAACTGACTGGCATTAGCCGAGATGGCGCCCTTTTCATTGATCGGCCTTAGTGCTGCAGAGCCGGTTTTTGCGTCCCGTTGATCGGGATGCGTTTGGCTTTCGCCTCTTCTGGCACGATACGCACCAGGTCGATGCTCAACAGGCCATTGCGCAGGTCAGCGGCCTTGATCTCGATGTGATCCGCCAGGCGGAACGACAGCTTGAACGCACGCTGGGCGATGCCTTGGTGCAGGAAGGTCACGCTTTCGTTCCCTTCACGTTTGCCGCCACTGATGGTCAGCACACCTTTCTCGACTTGCAGGTCCAGGTCTTCTTCCTGGAAACCGGCCGCGGCGACGACGATGCGGTATTGATCATCACCGTGTTTTTCCACGTTGTAAGGTGGGTAGGTACTGCCTGGCTCATTGCGCAGGGCGGTTTCGAACAGGTCGTTGAAACGGTCGAAACCCACCGAGGAACGGAACAGTGGCGCCAGGGAAAATGCAGTAGTCATGGTTCAAATCTCCTGAAAACAATCAGCAAGGTTTTTGTCTCCGCGACCCGAATTCGGCATCGCGTAACCCTTAAATAGGGACCGTTGATTGCATTTCAAGAGATTAATTCGAGATTTTTTCAGGCCGCTTCGCTGACTTGCAGACCGAGCAAACGCGAGACGTGATCGAGTTCGGTCTCACGACGCAGGACGGTGAACAGCTCAACCGCTTCCGGATAATTGCGGGTCAGCATCGCCAGCCATTGCTTCAAGCGACCGGGCGATTGGCGGGGCGTCATCTGCGCCTTGGCTTGCAACCAGAAGTCCTGGATCAATGGCAACAACTCGGCCCAGGACATCTCGACCACTTCTTCACCGGCTCGCGCCGCGGCGATTTGCCGGGCCAGATCCGGCCGCGAGACCAGGCCGCGACCGAGCATGATGTCTTTCACGCCGCTGATTTCACGGCAACGACGCCAGTCTTCGACACTCCAGATGTCACCATTGGCAAACACCGGCACCTTGACCACGTCCTGCACCCGAGGGATCCACTCCCAGTGCGCCGGCGGCTTGTAGCCGTCGGTTTTGGTCCGGGCATGCACCACGATATGCGCGGCGCCGCCTTCAGCCAGGGCTGTGGCACACACCAGAGAGCCGTCCGGGCTGTCGAAGCCGAGGCGCATCTTGGCGGTCACCGGAATGTGTGCCGGCACCGCTCGACGGACGTGTTCGACGATCTGGTTGAGCAGTTCAGGTTCTTTGAGCAGCACCGCGCCGCCGCGAGACTTGTTGACGGTCTTGGCCGGGCAACCGAAGTTCAGGTCGATGACTTCAGAGCCCAGTTCACAGGCCAGCGCGGCGTTTTCCGCCAGGCACACGGGATCAGAACCGAGCAGTTGCACGCGCAGCGGCACGCCGGACGCGGTGCGGGCACCGGTCAGCAGTTCGGGGCCGAATTTGTGGTAGTAGGCAGGCGTCAGCAGCTGGTCGTTGATCCGGATGAACTCGGTCACACACCAATCAATACCGCCCACACGGGTCAGCACGTCCCGCAGGATGTTGTCGACCAACCCCTCCATGGGCGCCAAAGCAATTTGCATGAAAAACACACTCAACGAAAAACGTGCGGCAGTTTACTGGATTGCGCGGGGAATCTGCAGAACATCGCAGATTCCCTTGTGGGAGCGAGCCTGCTCGCTCCCACATTAGATATTGGTCGTATCCAACATCTGCAACGCCGGGCCGTAGCCTTCAATGAACTCGGCCGGCATGCGCTTGGGCTTGCCGGTCGACAGTTCGATGCAGACGAACGTGGTCTGGGCGCGCAGCAATGTGGTGTTGTCACGCGGACGCTTCAACTGGAAGTGCCGGGTCATTTTCAGGCGCTGGTCCCAATCGACGATCCAGGTCGCCAACTGCAATTCGTCATCTTCGTAAGCTGCGGCCAGGTAATCGATTTCGTGACGCACCACCGCCATCGCGCGGTCCAGCCGCCGATACTCGACCAGATCCAGACCGAGACGCTGCGAGTGGCGCCAGGCACAGCGCTCAAGCCACGTCACGTACACGGCATTATTGGCGTGACCCAGCCCGTCGATGTCCTCGGCGCCCACTTGCAGATCAATGATAAACGGCGTTGCCCGATCCCAACTCATGCCCCACTCCCGGTCAGATAAAGTCGACCGGGGCAGTGTAACGGATGCTTACGCCGATTGGCGCGAATGCAGGCTGCGACCAGCCAAGAGTGATAACACGCCATCAATGACCCGAGGATCGGCCAGTACCCGTTGATGGCCGCCCTCTTCCAGGCGCAGCAAGCGGCTGTCGAACCAGGACTCATGGATCAGTTCGGATTCCTTGACCGACACGTAGTTGTCATCTTCGGCATGGACGATCAGGCCGGGCATGTCGAGTTGATAGTGGACGACATCCAGCGCCGCGGCACGCATGCCGACGTCTTTCTCGACCTGACGAATGAAAGCCGAACGTGCTTTGGGCGGCAGCCGCACGTAACGTGCAAAACCACGCAGCACCCCGAGAATTCGCGCAGGGGCGGCAATCGTCACCAGGGTTTCGGTGCGCAGGCCCAATTGAACGGCGAGCATGGCACTGGCGCCGCCCATCGAATGACCGATGACCGCTTGCAGTGGCGGCAACTCGGCAGCGGCTTCCAGCATGGCCCGAGCGAACAGCACGACGTTCGCCTCTTCGCCGGGCGAACGACCATGCGCCGGACCGTCGAGGGCGACCACGCTGTAACCAGCGTCGACGAGTGCATTGATAATACTGGCAAACTGCGTCGGCCGGCCTTCCCAACCGTGCATCAACAACACGGCAGGGCCTTGCCCCCAACGCAATGCCGAAAGGCCGAAGCGCAGCGTGATACGTTCGGACTTCGCCAGAAGCGGCAGCTCCCAATCACGCGGAGGAAGCTCTCGCGGCGTCATGAATGCCAGTCGCATTTTGCTCGCAACCAGTTTCGGTGCGAACCAGCCCAAGGTGCCATTAACGCCACGAACCCACTTCAACGTGCTCATCGCTCTCACTCCTCAGGCCACTGCCTTCAGGTCATTGCACCGCCGACTTGGCGGCACGCAGCAATCGATCGGACAACTCTCC
>NZ_JBFUKU010000374.1:0-4367 GCF_056400685.1 Pseudomonas sp. P5_A12
GTGCGACGGTGCGACGATTCGACTTGCCAGCGAAGACGGTCTGTCAGACAACAAAGCCACCCCTGCTGGAATGCTTAACCCGCCAGACCGACAAACATATCCTGCACATCATCGTGGTTGTCGAGGCCTTCCAGGAACGCCTCGACTTCAGCCATTTGCTCGTCGCTCAAACCGGTGACCGGGTTCTTCGGCTGGTAGCCCCTGTGGGAGCGAGCCTGCTCGCGATAGCGGACCGTCAGTCACCACCTATGTTGAAAGTACCGCCGCCTTCGCGAGCAWGCCCGCTCCCACAGGTGTTTGGCGTCAGTCACAAAACCTGCGGACGACACAGATCCAATGTGGGAGCGGGCTTGCTCGCGAAAGCGGAGTGTCAGCCAACATCAATGTTGAAGGTAATGACCTCATCGCGAGCAAGCTCGCTCCCACAGGGGTTTGGTGGCGGTTAGCTAAAGGGTGGTGGGTATGAAACCCGTGGTCATCATCGGCGCCGGTCCGGCCGGGATCCGAGCGGCGCAGACGCTGGTGGCGCATGGCGTTCGCCCGGTATTGCTGGATGAAGCCGCGCGCGGTGGCGGGCAGATCTATCGGCGCCAGCCGGCCAACTTCAAGCGTTCGGCGGTCAAGTTGTATGGCTTCGAAGCGGCCAAGGCCAAGGCGCTGCATCAGACCCTCGATACGTTGCGCGAACAGCTCGATTATCGGCCAGAGACCCTGGTGTGGAATGCCGAGAGCGGCGCGCTCGACACGTTGCATGAAGGTCGCGCCGCACGAATTGAGTTCTCCCGCGTGATTGTCGCCACGGGCGCCACTGACCGGATTCTGCCGGTGCAAGGCTGGACGTTACCCGGCGTCTACAGCCTCGGCGCGGCGCAGATCGCCCTGAAGTTTCAAGGCTGCTCCATCGGGGAACGCGTGGTGTTCGCCGGCAGCGGTCCGTTGCTGTACCTGGTCGCCTATCAATACGCCAAGGCCGGCGCGAAGGTGGTCGCGGTGCTCGACAGTTCGCCGTTCAGTGCTCAGGTCCGCGCAGTGCCCGGTTTGCTCTCGCAACCGGCCACGCTGGCCAAAGGCATTTATTACCGCAGTTGGCTGACCGCTCACGGCATCCCGGTGCATCAGGGCGCCACCTTGCAACGCATCGACGGCGAACACCGCGTACAGTCGCTCAACTGGTCCGACGCCAAGGGCGAACATCAACTGGCCTGCGACGCCGTCGCTTTCGCCCATGGCCTGCGCAGCGAAACCCAACTCGCCGATCTGCTGGGCTGCGAATTTTCCTGGAGCCCACTCAACCGCGCCTGGCTGCCGCAACGTGACAGCGCCGGGCGCAGCAGTGTCGCCGAGGTTTATCTGGCCGGTGACGGCGCCGGGATCATGGGCGCCGATGCCGCGGAAATGGCCGGTGAACGGGCAGCGCTGGCCGTGCTCGAAGACATCGGCAACCTGATTGCGCCACAGCGCTGCGTCCAATTGGAGCAATCGCTCACCCGTGTAAGCGCCTTCCGCAAAGGGCTGGAACAGGCCTTCATCTTCCCCGAACACTGGGCAACGGAAACCGCAGACGACGTGATGGTCTGCCGCTGCGAAGAAGTGAGCGCCGGTGATATCCGTCAGGTCGTGCGCGAAGGCCACTGGGAAATCAACCGGGTCAAAGCCCATTGCCGCATTGGCATGGGCCGCTGCCAAGGGCGGATGTGCGGTGCTGGCGCCGCAGAAATAATTGCCTGCGAAAGCCAGCGTGATGTATCGCAGATCGGTCGACTGCGCGCACAAGCGCCGATCAAGCCGCTGCCGTTTGGCCTGGAGATCGAATCGTGATCGAAGTTGACGCCATCATCATCGGCGGCGGCATTGTCGGTGCCTCGGCCGCCCTGTTTCTCAGCAAAGCCGGACGTCGTGTGGCATTGCTGGAGCGGGATTTTTGCGGTTCACATTCCAGCGGTGTGAACTATGGCGGCGTGCGGCGTCAGGGTCGGCCGCTGTCGCAATTAGCCTTGTCGCAACGGGCCCACGAGATTTGGGGACAACTGCCACAGTTGATTGGCATTGACGGTGAATATCAGCGCAGCGGTCATTTGAAGCTTGCTCGCAGCTTCGACGACTTGCGCGCCTTGCAGGACTACGCCGCCAGCAGCCAGGGTTTCGGCCTCGATTTGCAGGTCCTTGATCGCGGTGAATTGCGCGCACGTTTTCCTTGGGTCGGCGACGTCGCCGTCGGCGCTTCGTTTTGCCCCGACGATGGTCACGCCAACCCGCGACTGGTCTCCCCCGCCTTCGCCCAAGCGGCCCGTCACCAGGGTGCTCAGGTTCATGAACAATCCGCGGTCTCTTCCGTGGAGCACGACGGCCAGCGCTTTCGGGTCAGCACCCAAAACGGTCTGGAACTGCATGCGCCGTGGCTGTTGAACTGTGCCGGCGCCTGGGCCGGCAGCCTGGCCGAACACTTCGGCGAAGCGGTGCCCATGTACGCCGGGCATCCGGCGATGCTGGTCACCGAGCCGCTGCCTCTGGTGATGAACGCCAGCACCGGTGTCGAAGGCGGCGGTATTTATGCCCGACAGGTCGCCCGCGGCAATTGTGTGCTCGGCGGTGGCCAGGGCTTTGCACTCGACGGTGCCCGCGCGCGCCCCGGCCAACAAGCGGTGATCGAGATCCTGCGCCAGGCCGTCGAGCTCTACCCGTTTCTTGAAGGCGCCCAGGCGATTCGCACCTGGAGCGGTACTGAAGGATATCTGCCCGACCGCCAACCGGTGATCGGCCACAGCAGCACTCAACCCGGTCTGTTGCACGCGTTCGGCTTTGCCGGTGCGGGTTTTCAGATCGGGCCGGCGGTGGGCCAGGCGCTCACCGAAATCATCTGCAACGGCGCCGCGTCGACGTCGCTGGATGCGTTTTCCATCACCCGGTTTCACTCCATCTCCGTAGCTTGAAAGAGGAAGGTCGCGCCAATGAATCATTTCAAACGCACTGCACTGCTCGGATTTTCATGCCTGAGCGCCCTGCTCACGGTTACCCAGGCTCACGCCGAGCCGACGCTTTATCTGGGCATGAACGGCGGGACCATGGAGCGGCTGTACGCCGACAAGGTGTTGCCGGTTTTCGAAAAAGCCAACAACGTCAAAGTAGTCATTGTGCCCGGTACCTCCGCCGATATTCTGGCCAAGGTCCAGGCCAGCAAAGGCAACCCGCAGATGCACGTGATGTTCCTCGACGACGGCATCATGTACCGCGCCATCGCCATGGGGCTGTGCGACAAGCTTGAGGACAGCCCGACCCTGGCGCAGATCCCCGCCAAGGGGCGGATCAAGGACCAAGCCGTAGCAGTCAGCCTCGGTGTTACCGGGTTGGCGTACAACACCCGGTTGTTCAAGGAAAAAGGCTGGAGCGCGCCGACGTCGTGGATGGACATGGCCGACCCGCGCTTCAAGGACAAACTGGTGTTCCAGTCGGTGGCCTCGTCAACCTTCGGCCTGCACGGTTTCCTGATGTTCAACCGGATCCAGGGTGGCAGCGAAACTGACGTCGAACCGGGTTTCAAAGCCTGGCCAAATACCGTCGGACGCAACGTGCTGGAATACATTCCGAGCTCGGCGAAAATTTCCGAAATGCTCCAGACCGACGAAGCCGCGCTGTTCCCGTTAACGCCGACTCAGGTCACCGCGCTGAAACTCAAAGGCATGCCGGTCGAATACGCTCAACCGAAGGAAGGGGCCGTGGTGCTCAACGTCGCCGAGTGCGCCATCGCCAACAACACCCAGCCGGAACTGGCGCAAAAACTCGCCGCGTTTTTACTGACGCCTGAAGCGCAAGCTGCCGCACTTGAAGACGGCGACCAGATCCCGTCCAACCCCAATACCCCAACTACCGACAAGACTCGCGGTCAGGTCGAGGCGATGAAAAAGTACCTGGAAACGGCAATTGCCATCGACTGGGATCAGGTCAACGAACAGCGCCCGGCGTGGAATGCGCGGTGGAATCGCAGCATCGAGCGGTAGATAACTGTTCCCCACCCTGCTCGGCAGCTCCGCTATCGAGGTAGCAGCTGTCGAGCTCCAGCGAGGCTGCGTCCGCTTGTAGCAGCTGTCGAGCAGCGCGAGGCTGCGTCCGCTTGTAGCAGCTGTCGAGCAGCGCGAGGCTGCGTTCGCTTGTAGCAGCTGTCGAGCAGCGCGAGGCTGCGTTCGCTTGTAGCAGCTGTCGAGCAGCGCGAGGCTGTGTTCGGCTGCGAAGCAGTCGTGAAATCAGGCAGCGCGGTATTCCAGAAAGACCGCGTGTGCGGGGTTTACGACTGCTTCGCAGCCGAACACAGCCTCGCGCTGCTCGACAGCTGCTACAAGCGAACGCAGCCTCGCGCTGCTCGACAGCTGCTA
>NZ_JBFUKU010000375.1:0-4365 GCF_056400685.1 Pseudomonas sp. P5_A12
GAGTCGGGGCTATCTTTCTGCTGCGCTGATTCGCCCGGCACATGCGATGACCCTGCATCGCGCCCAAGGCAGGCGCTGGCCCAGTGTCTGGGTCAATGCAGCACGCAGCGCTTCCAGCACAACCCCCAATAATGCGGATTACTTCCGCTGGCTGTACACGGCGTCCGTCATTGCCGACGAGCAATGCATCATCCGTCAGCTACCTGTACTCACGCCGCTGAGTAATGCATGTGTCAGCCGCGCCCATGACTTGAAAGTAGGCCCACTCCCCTTCAGACGTGGACTGTTCTACGACACAATCCGGCAGCCTACAGAGCAGGAAGCCTCGCTTAGCACCCCGCCGGGGTTCAACAATGTGGAGCTACTTCCACTATTCCTGACATTGCGTGAACGGCTGTCTGCCTCGGACTGGAACATTGCGGACTGGAGCGAGCACAACTACCAGGTGGTTATGGGACTGACCAATCGGCAATCGACGGCCAGCGTGCGGCTAAGGCTGCATTACGACAAGAAGTTTGCCGTCAGCAATCTGGTTTTTGTCGATGGCAGTCAGCCTGAGCAGGATGTCATCGGCAATCTGCTCTGCCAGCCGTTCAGGCCACATAGCGAAACCTTGGCGCAAGCGCTTGATGCCTTGCAGGAGCAGGTCACAACCCAGGGCTTCAGCCTTGTGGAGGCTAGGGAGTCGAACTATCGACTGCAACTGACGCTAGCCTTTGACGATGAAGTCGTCGAGGTTCAAGTAGCTTGCGACAAAGAAGGGATGATCGGCTCGGTGCGGATCCTGAAAGCATCTTCCGCGAGCGTCATTAAACGCCTGGAAGATGCTTTGGTGGTCTCGTTATGAGTGTCTTTGATGAAATTCGTGACCACAAATCACGCTTTGACTTCGAGGGAGCCTGGCAGGTCGGCTTTAAAGCAATGGAGCTTGAGTCTGGCAATGAGTTTCTAAAAACCTCAATGTTCTGGGTGACTTATGCGGCGCTAAAGCCTCTGATTGAACCGGTCAAATCCCGTGAAAACAAGGCACCTTTGCCTCACGAGCAGGCGAAGATCGACCTGTGGGCTTCACGGATCGCCACTCTCCAGCTAGAGCTTCCCAGTGAAAACATCGATTTCAGACTATGGAATCTGTTTGGCGAAACAGCAAAGTTCTGCGAGCCACTCTGCTCATATATTTTGCACAGTGGCAGCAAGCTATTTACGCCGGGTGATCACCAGCCATTCGTTTCCGAAAAGGGTGAATCTCCCAGTACGGTCATGAAACTGGCCCGTATAGTTGCCGCAGGTTTTCTGGTAAAGGGGGCTGGCAGCTCACTGCCAGCAAATCGAGTCACTGCGTTTCTGAAGTATGCAGAAGCCCACGCGGAGGATTCGACAGAGCGCAAGCTGTGGCTTGAGTGGGACAAGGCCCGGATATATTTCACCGTAGGTGAACTGCCTCGTGCCAGGGATTCCTACTTGGCCGTGCTGAAAAAGAAGCGTCGTGAGCCTTGGGCATGGTTCGGCCTGGCCAAGACCTATGCAGACGAGCCGGATAAGGCGATTTGCCTGATTGCCTCCGGCCTGACCTATGCCCATGATCCGAAGTTCAGCATTCCGGGGTTGGTCGAACTTACCGAGCACCTCGCGGAAACAGGGGTATACGAGAACGCCTCAAAAGCCCTAGTCAAACTGATGGCGATCTATAGCCAGAACAACTGGACGCCCAAGGACAATATCGTAAAGCTGGCATCCTACTCATGGTATGACGCCGCGATTGATACCAGTGATTTCGATACTGTGGTAAGGAGGCTCGCTGAAAACGCCAGTCTCTACACCATCTCTAGGCCGGGCTATTACCAGGGCGTACTGCAGTCCGTGCACGCCTCCAACAAAGGGGCGAACATTTACATCTCGAGAGATCTTGTCATCTCTGCGCGTAAAGCCGTTTTCCCAGGACGGCAAATACCGCCACCGGGAACCTTTGTGAAGGTTCTCTGTGACATGGACGCGGAGGAAAAGGAGGTCATTTCCACAGAAATCATTCAGGAATTCAGCTCCTCCGACATCCGCTCCTTCAGTGGCTCGCTGACAGTCAGTGAAAAAGGCTTCGGCTTTGTCAACAGAGAGATCTTTGTTCCGGCAGCACTGATCGCCGGCATTAAACCTGAAACCCAAGTGGCAGGAATGGCTGTCATGTCATTCGACAAGGTCAAGAATAAATACAGTTTGAAAGCGTTAACCCTCAACGATTTGCAAACAAACGTGCTGCATCAATCTTGAGAAAAGGCCGCCAGTTAAAAATGTGCGCGTACAGGCGCGAGCCTCGCCCTCGCGCAGTACGCGAAACGCCTGTGCCGCCCCGGTTTCCACCAGCGCCTCCTACTCGACGGCTCTTTCATGTTGATCCCCTGCGCTCGCGTCCAACCAGTACCCAGGGTATTGGTATAGCGCAGTCACGGGCTCCGGCTACCAGCTTGGCCCTTCGTTTTCACCAGGCGGTGGATCACGGTGGGGGGCGATTGACCATAATCGCCAATTACGCGCATCGCGTGCCGGACGCAGTCTGTCAGATTGCCATCCACTTACCCTCTGTAAGGATATGAATCGGGTCACATACCGCGATACTATCGGCGCCACTGCAGTGCAGGCCAGGTTGGCTGAAGGATAGAGACATGAAGTTGAGACATGGCATTGCAGCTTTCATAATCGCTTGGTTACCCCCCGTTTTTGCAGCTGAACTGAACTGCCGGGTTGTTGCTCTCAGTGATGGCGACACCTTTACGTGTCTGGACGCGGTCAAACATCAGCACAAAATTCGTCTAGCCAACATCGATACTCCTGAAAAAAATCAGCCGTATGGAGCAAAGGCCCAGCAATTGCTCGGTAGTTTGATTTTTAACAAGCAAGTGCGGATCGACACTCAGGCGTCGGATCGGTATGGACGGATGATCGGCTTGACCTATGTGGACGACATCAACGTCAACCGAGAGATGGTTGCTCGGGGAGCTGCATGGGTGTAYCCACAGTACAACCTTGACCAGTCGCTTCCGGCCCTCGAGAACATCGCGAAATCAGAACGATTAGGTATTTGGGCGCTTGATCAGGCAAAGGCCATTCCTCCGTGGAAATGGCGGACGTTAGGTAGACACCTCAATTCACCTCCATCCGAACACCAAAATCAGTCAGTAACCGCATATGCCCCTTTGTCCGGGTCGTCTGGCGTATGCGAAAAAAAGCGGCTGTGCGGGCAAATGACGGGTTGCGCCGAAGCGAAATTTTATCTGGAGCAGTGCGATGTTTTATCCCTCGATAGGGATAGGGATGGCGTGCCATGTGAAAAGCTTTGCCAATAGCTACTGCAGTCGAAGAGCCTCTCTTTCAGGAACAATGTAAATGACGTTAATTGAAAAGCTGTTTTCGTGGCTTTTTGTCTCTCGAAAATCGRCGGACGTAGAAGACCATCCAGATCTTTCGCCGTTGATTTTTGACGACCTGAAGAAAGAGCTGGCGGTCGACATCGAAGCAAGGAAGCTTGCCAGGGCGCAACTACCTGAGACGGATGCCACCTCACTGTCTTCGCCTGAGCTGAGGATCATTCAGCGTCTCGAGGCCGTCCGGGCCAATTACAAGCGCTGGGCGCTTGAGCGCATCAATGACATCCATGAAGGTCTGAACACCTTTGACATAACCATGTTGGTAAACCGCTCGCGTCAGTACGCCGACGAATACAACCGATTGGCAAACAAAGAGCTGTCTGATGCTGAGGTTCAGTTGGCGAGTCGGCGAAATGCAGCCGCGCGGCATCAAGATGACCTGGATGCATTTCGGAAAGAGCACAACCTCACACGCCAGCCCCATTACCCGGAAAGCAAGTCAACCCGCGTTGGGCTGGTGTTGCTCGGCGTGGTGCTGATCATCATCGAAGGCCTATGCAACGCCTATTTTTTTGCCCAAGGCTCGGAGTCTGGACTTCTCGGCGGTTTTATTCAGGCGGGCTTGCTGGCCGGCATGAATTTTCTTGTCCCTGCACTGTTCGGAAGAATCTGGATCCCTAACGTCAACCATGTGCGCCGGTTCCGCCGAATGGTGGGCTATGCAGGCATTGTGGTGACAGGTGTCCTTATGCTGCTTTCGGCATTGGCGATTGCCCACTTCCGCGATGCCATGACGCTAGCGGCTGATGACACGGTCAGCCTCGCGGCGGTTGCATTGAAAACGATGCAAGAAGCGCCATTCACGCTCGCCGATCTGTCCTCATGGATGCTTTTCATTCTCAGTATCCTGTTTGGTTGTTTCGGCTTTTGGGAGGGGTATAAGTTCGATGACCCCTATCCCGGATTTGGTCGCCGCCATCGGGTTGCTCAGCAGGCAGTGAATCAC
>NZ_JBFUKU010000376.1:0-4293 GCF_056400685.1 Pseudomonas sp. P5_A12
GTGCGCAGCCCGCAGAGCAACGGCATGGCCGAGAGCTTCGTGAAGACGATCAAGCGGGATTATGTGGCGCACATGCCCAAGCCGGATCGAGAAACGGCGCTGCGTAACCTGGCAATTGCCTTTGAGCATTACAACGAGCAGCATCCGCACAGCGCTTTGAACTATCGCTCACCGAGAGAATTCAGGCGCTTGGCAGTGGCATCCATTTAACGGGGAGTTGGTGTCCGGTTTTGTAGGGGCAAGTCCAGCTACTGCTTGGGCCTAATGTCAGTGAGGTGAATACGGGAGGGGAATCGACTGCGCTCAATTGGACGTTCTGGCAATCGACTTGTTGGCGAAGAGCATTATCGGCGTACTTCAACCTTGTAGAAGTGATCCTCAATGGAGAGCCGTCTACGGTCTGAAAACACTGCATCAGGAATCAGGTTCTTGATGCGCACATAGTGTCGACAGTTCAATTGGCGACTGAGATCTGAAATTGGCTTCACGGCTCTCAGGAATGAAGGATAGTCGGAGGTAGGAGCCGCCAGCACAGCACTGATGTTGGGCAGCGCTTTAGCATCCGCCTCGCGACTATCCGGCCAAGCACGACTGACATTGAGCACATTCTCATGAAGCTCGACAGTCAGGAGCATCTGCACTTTCCCGTTTGCATCAGCCCAACAAGGCGGGAAGTCCATGCCGCCATTAGCCTCCAGCCTATTCTTCAAAAACTGAATCTGGCCTTTGAGGTCGGAATTTTCCTTCCTTACAAGAATCGGATTGGAGCCGTCCTTTTTAAGCGCTTCGAACTGTTGATATTCCTTCTTAAGACTCTCAAGTTTTTGCTCAGGAGTCTCCCCGGGCAATGCAGACAACAATGGGTCTTCTTTGAAGGACTTCTCAAGCTTTTCAACGCCCGCCACCAGTTCTTTAACCTTCTCAGCAACACGGCCTGTATCCTCTAGCAGGGCCTTGTCCTCGGGCTTTTCAAGCCTGGCTTGCAACTGTTCCTTAAGCTCCTTGGAGAGCGAGAGGGCTTGCTCGATCTGCTCCTGAACAAGAGCCCCGTCGCCTTGGCCCTTTGCAGCATCAATTGCCTTCTGAATCTCACTAAGGGCCGTGATCTTGGCATCCTGATCAACAATCTGTTTCTTTAGCTTGGTGATTTCTTCGTGAGAACTGACGGAATCAATGAGATTCTTTATCACCTCTTCAGGGTTACTGATGCCGTTACCAGCAAGTGTCTCCGTAACCAACTGCATCGCTTTATCAAGGTCGGTCTTGTTTTGCTCGAAGTTACCGAGCCCCTCCAGCACCTCTCTGAGATCTTGGTTTTCTTTCTGTGCCAAGAAAACCATTGATCCCAAAAGAAACATTAGGATGAAAACCAATATGAAGGCAATTTCGGTCAACGAGAGCTGGAAAATTTGGTCGCTTTTATTCGACATGAACTTGCCTCAACCCGTTGCCAAAGAAGATTGAGGCTCGCTGCTGCGAGCAATAGTCTGGACAGACTCCATAAAAGCTTCAGCGTCTACGGAATGTCCAGCAACTGGCTGCGCATTATTCAACACGATCTGCATGAGGCTTTCATTGAGTACCTGCATTTGACCGTTAATATCAGCAATACCTTGCAGTTGGCCCGAGGTAGTTACCCCCTGATCCAACTGAGTCTTGTTGAGCTCAATCAGTTGCACCATGAGCTCACCAAGTGATCCGACAGAAGCCGTTGCTGCTCTGGCTTCGCTGGCAGATTGCTTCGCCATTTCCTCAAGGGAAACTATGGCAGGGGTGAGTTTTTCCATCGAGCCTTTAACCACATCGCCCATCTCGCCGGCGACTTGCGTGATATTCAGCCATGCTTGACGGAAGTCGCCTGCCACTTCGCGGTTTTCACCAAGACCATCCGCGAGCTTGGTCATAACGGCATTGACGCCTACAACCAACTCAGAATGCTCGCGGAGTTCGCCAAGCATTGCTCCCTGCTGAGTAGCCATAGTTTTGAGCATCTCTTCCTGATACGCCTGAAGTTGATCAATGGCCGATTGCTGCTGGCGCTTGATGGCAAACAAGAGCTCTTGCTGTTCTGTCGATATCGTCTGCGCTACTGACAGCACCTCACTGATCGACTCTGCCTGGGTATTGATCCTCTCGACCGACGACGAAACGCTTTTGGCTGCACTCTTAACGTTTTCAGAAACCTGCTTGACGCTCACCGTGGCATCAGTGGTCGTGTCATTGAGCTGAGCGATTGGAGCCGCAAGACGGCTAGAGAAAATGTCCTGCGGAAACTCAACCGCATTGAGACGATCAACCAGTGTCTTGATGAAATTTCTCAGGGTCTGATCGATTCCCTCACTGGTCTCAGAGGCCTTCGCTCGGTATTGCTCAAGGATCTGATTAAGGCCCATCGAAGCCGTGCGAATATCCTGGATTAAGCTCAGAATCGTAGCCTTGTTGAGTTCGGTCATTTCCTTGAAGAAGGTCTCCGTCTGCTGACGGTGCATCTCAGCCATGGAGTCRATCTGCTCTTTGACGCTCGAAACCGCAACCCTGGAGGCCTCAACAGCCTCACCACGGAAGACAACCAACTGATCGAACGAGCGAGAAAACTCGTCGGAGAGGCGACGGTATGAGCTCAGCACCAAGTCCTCGGCACTGTGTATCACGGACTCAGGATCTGGGCGGAAACTCACCAAGATCACCCGCACAATGACGCCCGCGCAGGTACTGATCATCGCCGCACCAAAACGCACGGCGACATCACTGAGGCCTGTCCCGATGTTTTGCAAATCAAACAGCGACGCAATAATCGAAGCAATAGTGAAAATAAAACCGAGGTAGTAGCAAGAGTCTGCGAACTTTTCATCAGAGACGGTTGTGTCGCGCTTGGTTGCTCCCAGCCAGATATACAGCCCCATCACCGTGAGCGGCAAAGCCAGGCCAAACACGTATGGGCTCGCGAGTACGAGACTGATCGCCGCAAAAAAAACCTTCAAACCAACGGCCACACCAAAAAGCTTTCTCAGATCAATTTTTGCAGGCATGGCTTAACCTTCCATTGTCTGGACACGAGTCAAACGTGCGCCAGTATTTTCAAAATAGTCTTCCCAAAACTTCAACTGTTTCATGGTCTGAAGCTTGGGGTATTTCATCAGGTAATGGAGTTCTACCTTAATCCCAGAGAGGTCGGTTTTACTGTGCTCGCCGTAGGCCGTCGCGGAGAATGACTTGAATTCCGGCACCCCCTTGAACATAGAGAAGCTCTCGGTGTTGGGGAGCATGTCAGAGAAAATAATGAGTGTTTTAGGGCCCTTCACTTTATGTGCCCGAAAGCCCTTGATCGAGGCTAACTGAATCATTTCAAAAACCGGTGAATACTTGGCCGGCTCTTGCGCCATCAGAGCATCCTCAAGCTTTAGGACAGGTTCCCTGAAGGACTCATTGAAACGATTGTCGATGCGTTTCAAATTGGCTGTCAGTTCGGACTTGCCATCACTTGTCCCGGGATTGCACTTCTCGAATATCGGTTCGGCATTTTTCTGATAATCCTCACCCAAGGCGAAAACCGAAAGCAAATAGCCCTCTGGCACGACTTGATCAGTCAACGATCCCAGCGCCTGAACAAAGGCTTGGCGCTGAATAAAGGAATAGGGGTCGGTATTGTCGACCAAGACCACGACATGGCCCAATGGCCCCTCCGCCGGACAGAGCGAAGCCTTATCAGCGCTCTTCGGCTTGGTGTATAGGTAATAACCAACTCCCCCCATTACACTGACAATGAACACAACTAATAACGTGATTTTGAGCCACTCGCCATTCCCATTAGACTGAGCATATTTGTTCGGCGTTGCATAACGAGATTTGATAGCCATAGTCTAGCCTTAGAGCTGCAGGTGAATTGCTTTGAGCTGATCGAAGCGGTTGTCGTAGGCCGATTGAATAGCCGCACGAATGCCCTCGACATCYGCCAGTAACGCATTCAACAGCCGCTCTTGCTCACGGTGCTTGGCCACCTCTTCGGTGGTGTTGAAGCTCGGAAAATCCAGATGCTGGAACTCTGGCATACCATCGAAATATGCAGGACGCGGTACTCCATTACGATGCATTTTGTTTTCGTCACGGAACGCCTTAATCAAGGCTTGAAGCATATTCTCGGCTTTGCTCAAGTGGTATTTCAGCTTGAGCTCAGAACTGCTTTTGTCTTCGACCAACCCACCGAAATCCAAAACGTTGACCTTGGCCTTCTCCACGTCCCGATTGAGGGATTCCAGCGTCATCTCTTTGATGCCGGTAATCTCTCCACGAACT